>QHPW01000211.1 GCA_003219675.1 Verrucomicrobiota bacterium | reverse complement strand
GATGCCGACGTGGAGTTGGTATCGCAGGTTTACGACAAGCTCCGGCTTTACGATCCGGCGTTGCGCTTGCTTGGACCGTTGGAAGACCGACTGAGCCCGTCGGAGGAGTCCGTTTACTTGAAGGCGCTATTTCATTCCGGACAGATGGCGCGATTCGCCGGCCGCTGGCAAAAGTCGGCAGGGAAGCGCTCAAACATCGCGCCTGATCTGCGGGTTTACCACGCTGCCTACCGGGCCGGCTGGGGCCCTTCATTCGAGGCCGCTGCCGGACGGAAGCAGTTGGAAGCGGCGTTGGAAGACCCCGATCAACGAATCCTGTCGAACCGCTTGCGGCTCCTGGTGTGCGCGCACCTGGGTGACGCCGACGGCTATCGCGAATCGTTGCAGCGACTCGGGCAGTGGCAGTCGGACATGCTGATCGAGCACGTGATTTACTGGCAACTGTTGGCGACGCTGGGCCGCAAAAGCGAGGCCGCAGAACTGGCCCGGTCGTTTCCGCGCCCGCCGGCGTCGGTCATGGAAACCAGACGGTTGGCCGAAACCTACGTTCTTTTGGGCATGCGCGAGGAAGCGCGGCAGTTCTTGCAGGGGCAGCTCCGGCAATTCGGTGACTCGCCGGAGATTTGGCTGCTCCGGGCCGACCTGCTGATGGAGGACAGGATGTGGGATGAACTGCGGGAACTGGCCCTGCAGATTCGGCAGCGCCCCGCCGTCCGGGATGCGCTGGCCAATTACAGTCATTACCTGGAAGGCCGGGCGGAACTGGGTTTGGAAAGGCCGGCGATCGCGGAAACGGCCTTTGAAAAAGCGGCGCAGCGACCGTTTGAGGACCGCGCTCTGGGGCTGACCACGGCAAACAGTCTGTTGAAACTGGCTTATCCGGCGGCGGCGCGCGACATCCTGTTGCCGCTGGAAACAGGCCTCTCAAAAAGTCCGGAGTATTGGCAGGCGTTGTTCACCGCGGCCTACGAACTGAAACAGCCGGATTTGATGTCCACCGCCGCCGCCAGGGCCTACGAACTTCAACCGGGCAACGCCATCGCTGCGAACAACTATGCCGCCGCGCTCCTGGTCAACCGCGAGCGCACGGAAGAGGCGATCAAGCTGACATTGCAACTGGCCGGCCGGTTTCCCAATTCCCCGGCGGCCAGAATCAACCACGGTCTGGCGCTGCTGCTCAACCGCCGGACCGCCGAAGCGGAGACGCTTCTGAACTCGATCGAACCGGAAAAGCTGAACGCGAGCGAGGCGACCTCGCTGTTCCTCGGACTGTTTGAAGCCTATTTCAACGAGCGGCAATATGATAAAGCCAGGGCCGCCGGCGATCGTATCGACGTGAAATACCTCTTCCCCAACCAGCTTAAATGGCTGGAAGAAACCCTGGGCCAACTGCCGGAACGGCCGGCCGCCAGGTAACATGTCCGCCGCTCTTAAAAATTTTGTGCAGCGATGGCTCATCAACACCGTCGCGGTGATGGTCGCGGCGCTCATCATCCCGGGAATCGAATGTCACAGCATCACCGCGTTGTTCGTGGCTTCGCTGTTGCTTGGGATCCTCAACGCGCTGTTGCGTCCCCTGCTTTGGCTGCTGTCGTTGCCGCTGGTCATCCTGACGCTGGGACTGTTCACGCTCGTCATCAACGCGCTGCTGCTCTATTTCGTCGGCTACCTGGTGAAATCGTTCGTGGTCGCCGATTTTTGGGCGGCCTTCTGGGGAGCGCTCATCATCAGCCTGGTCTCGCTCGTGTTGAACTCAATCACCGGCACCGGCGACAGCCGGATTGAATTCCGACGGGAAAAATCGCGGTCGGGCAAGGACGGCGGCGACGGGCCGGTGATTGATGTTTAGGATGCGTCAACGACGCTGGTAAGCAGCTCCCAGCGTGCTGACCCCCTTGGCGACAAAATCCCTTTCGAAGTCCGTGAGGATGCCGCTCAGCTCAGCCGGCGTTTCGCTCTGGAGGAAATGGGGTTCAGCCGCGAACACCGCGGCCATTTGGGCGAAGTAATCTTCGTCGTCCGTCCTCAAATAAACCCTGCCGCCGGGCATCAGGACCCGGTGCGCCAGTTCCGCAAAACGGGCGTTGATCAGCCGGTTTTTCCGGTGTTTCCGCTTGGGCCAGGGATCGGGAAAATAAACGTGCAAGGCAAAGGCCGATTCGCGAGGCAGCAAATATTCGAGCAGATAGGAAGACTCGATGCGCACCAGCCTGAGATTCGCCAGGCCGGCGCGAAGTCCTTTGCGGTCGATTTTCCGCAGACGTCCGAGCAGCCGCTCCACGGCCAGCAGATTCCGGCCGGGATGCAGTCGCGCGTGTTGCACGGCAAAAGAACCGTCGCCGCTGCCCAGTTCGACCTCCAGCGGCTGCGGGCGTGGAAACAGTTTCGTCGGCTCCAGCGGTTCGAGGATTGAAGTCAGCGGGTGGATCAACGTGGCCTGAGGACCAAGGAACCCCGAAGGCGGAGGCGGCCCCCCGCTGTCCGCCGTTGCGCTCGGCCTGCAATCGCCGCGTTCCGTTGGCCGCGCCGGCGTCATTTTTTGACGAAGAGGGCGAGGGAAGCCGTGTAGCCGTGCAAAAAATTGCGGTCGCCGACTGGCCCGATCTCACCGTTGCAGAAGAAGCCGGCCAGACCCAGCGGCCCCAGCTTTTGTTGAATCAAGCCTGCGTCGTGGTTCGGCCGGCCGAACAGGCGGTGGCCGCGGCCGTTGCAACTGCAGAGGCACCCGCCGTAAATCGCGGCGCCGCCGAGCCTTTCTTTCGCGCGCGACAACAGCGCCGTCATGTCTTCGGTGGCGGCGGCGGCGTCCCGGCGCTGAAATTGAATCGTCTGGCCGAGGCGCGGCAATGCGCCGACGGCAATGGTACCGGAGCGCGGGTCGGCGCCAAGCAGGTTGCGAACCAGAAAATCGCCGCGTTGGAATTCCTCCAGATACTCGTTCACCACCAGTCCCACAAACAGATTGCCTTGCGCGTGTCTTTTTTCGGCGGCAGGAAGTTCATTGAAGGTTTCCACGAGGACTTCGTAAGCCGGGCGGTTTCCGATTTCCTGGATGAGGTTGCGTTCGACTCGGGTGATGGTCCAGGTGTTTCCGATCGGGGTGCAACCCTGGGAAATCACGCTTACCAGCCTGACATCGCCCCCCACCGAGACGGCCACGCCGCCGGCCTCGAACACTTCGCCGTTCAAATAAATCTGCGTGATTTGCGCATTATAATCCCCGCTGGCCAGTCCGCCCAAAACCGGCATCGGCGCATAAGCCTGGTTCCAGCCGTGCAGCCAACGCTCTGCGTCCAGATGAAACGGGTCGGCAAAAACCAGCCAGCCATTGGTCCGCTCCGCGCCGATGGCCGTCTCCATGGGCCAGTAGCCTGCGCCGCTGGCCTCCTCGACCTGCTCCTGCGTGAAGTGAAACGCCCGAAGTTCAGCGCCGGGTAGCGCGAACAAACCGACCACCAGGCCGGCGGAGTCTTCAATTTCCTGGCCGCCGACGATGACGCTGGCGCTGGAACAGCCGACCAACAGTGGAATTTGGCCGTGGACACGGAGGATTTCCAGCACCTGGGTCGCATGAGGAAAAAACCTCGGAGTCATGAACACCACCCCGAGCGAGACGCGCGGCGCGCGAAGCCGCTCGCGCAACTGCTCGGCCCAGGATTGAAGTCCGGTTTCTTCAAACCCGCCGTTCCAATGAGCGGCAACAGCGAACTCGTTGTGCATGAAAGGGCTTCTTAAACCTCCTACCTGGACGGTTTGATCATCAAATCCACCAATTCGCCGGGATGGACCTCCAAACCGGCCGGCAGGTTCAGCAACACCGGCAAACCGCGTTCCATCGCGGTGCCAAATCCGCGAATTCGCATCGGCGCGCTCACCAGTTCCATCTGGACGCCGACCTGCTGGATTCTGGCGTCGGCCACCTGCCGGTGCGGGCGTCGGGTATAAACCTTGACCGGGTCGCCCACTTTCGGCTCGAACGGCAACGGTTGCCGCATAAAACCGATAATGCGTTGCGCGCGCGGAGCGCTGAGGGTGATGATCGGGTCGCCCGCCAGAACGGTCTCGCCGGACCGGCGAAGAACTTTGCTGACGATACCGTCCATCGGGGCCTTCAGAATGGACGGATTCAATTGCGCTTCGGTCAGCCGGAGCTTTTCGTCCTGCACCGCAATGGCCGCTGAAATGGCCGGGCTGGTGGTCTGCGGGTTTTCCCAGGTCTCCGGCACTTTCAGCTCGCGGAGTTTTTGCTCGATTTCAGCGACCACGTTGCCCCTTTCCTCGACCTCGGTGCGCAACGCATCGCGGTCGCGCAACGCGACCTCGTAACCGCTGACACCATTCTGGCCGGTGGCTTGTTGCGGAATGCCGCGGGGGACGATGTTCTCGGCGAACAGCCGGGCGACCCGCTGCAGCTCGCTTTCGGCGAACTGCAGTCGAACCCGCGCCGCCGCCAGGTCCACCCGCTGCACCAGCCAGCCCAACCGGAGTTGCTGATAGTTCACCGCGTCGCGGTGCTGATTCAGGATCGGATCCATCCCGGTTTTGAGCAACTCGACTTCAGCGCGGATGACGCCGAGCGAAGCTTCGATCACTTTCGGGTCGGTCGTAATCACACGCGCCACCACCTCGCCCGCTTTGACTGACTGAAACTGGTCCACGCTCAAATCAGCCAACTGGCCCGGCTTCGGGCTGGCCACATTCTCCTGAACCGCCTCGACTTCACCGACGAAGGTCGTTGGCGCCAGGTTGCGATTCCACATGTAGGAAATCGTGGCGGCGACCACCGCGAAAGCGATGATCGGCAGGCCTTGAAGACGAAAATCTTTCCAGCGTTGCGCCGGTGGCGTGGGGATGGCGGGCAGGGAATTCATGGTTAAAGCTCGGACTCTTCTTCGGCCTTGAGTCCCGTCACGCGGGAGACGCCCTGCATCGCGCGCAGTTCCGTCAGCAAATCCTCCAGCCGGTCGGGGTCGCGCATCAACAGCCGGTAGGAAAGGTCGGTGCCTTCGTAACCCTCGTGGGAGCGTTGACTGGCGCAAATGGCCTTGCGGCTGTGCCGATGCAGCAGGTGGCGCAGGTCGCCCAACTCCGAAAGCGGCCGCGCCCAATGAAGATTGATGATGGTGTCGTAACGATGGCGCGTGCCAAAGGAGGTGTACCAGAGATAAAACAGGATCGAGGCGAGCAGCAAACACCCGAAAATGGCGGTGGCGAATTTCATCGTGCCGGCGGCCATGCCGATGACGATCACACACAGGACGTAAGTGGTGTCGAGCGTGTCGCGGAGGATGTTGCGAAATCGAACGATGGCAAACACCGCCATCAAACCAAAGGCGGTCACCAGATTGTTCGACAACACCATCATCACCATCGCCACCACAATGGGCATCACGATGAGCGAGTTCACGAACGAGCGCGAGTAGGAAAGACCCGTGTGCGTAAACATATAAACCCAGGCGATGACATGGCCGCCCGCAAAGGCCAGCAGCAAACCGAGGATCATCGCGGGAACATTGGTGGGAACGGCGGCAAAATCACCGCGAAAAAACTCGTCTATCATGAGAATGTGTTGCTGATCAATCGGGTCCCCGGCCGGAGGCTCCGGACCCCTTGAACTCCTGGAACGCCGTTTCGGGATCGTTGGCGACAATGGTCCGGTTGACCCGATGTTGTCCCAACAGGGTCACGCCTTCCACATACTTGGCCGCGCCGCATTGCATCAAACCGAAAATGCGCACCAGTTCCTTGAACCAACCGGGAAAACGGTCGGTGAACTTCAGCTCCAGAATCACCTCTTTGCCAAAGACGATGACGGGTTTGCCCATCTCAATGCTCAGGCGCGCCAAAGGCTCCGGCTCGAATTTCACCTCGCGATCCAGGGTGACGCGGACGGAATTGTCCCGGGGGCTGATCCAGGCCTCGCGCCGGTAGGTGATGTGCGCCTTGGGCCTGGCGCGGACCTGGTGCATCAGTTTGCAGAAGTTTTGCAAGGCGACCAGTTGCCGCGGGTCCCGCGAAACCAGGTGCGCCGGCTCTGGCAAATACCCGGCCAAAAGCCAGTTCACCGCGTCCCGGCGCACCCCGCCGCGCTGCTTGACGATAATGTTGTTCATGCGCCGCTTGATCTCGAAAAAGATCGGCGCCTCCGCCCGGCTGTCATAAAAGCGAAGCCGCAACTTGTACCGGTTTTTGTCCCCGTTAATGGTGCTCTGGTACAGGTACAGGTCATCGGAGTCGAGATACAGGCTGTGCACCGGGTAGGAGAAATTGGGGAGCGTGGCGCCGTACTCATCAATCTCCAGATAGCTGCCGACAAAATCCCGCACCGCCAGAGCGACGTCCTCTTTGATGATGTACTTCAACTCAAACCGCTGCTGCTGCATTTTGTCTTCGGCCATAGCAAAAAAGTAGCTCGGCGCTGGTTGCGGCGGGGGCGCATCTTGACACTGCCACCGGAGCGCCGGTCTCCGACCCGGCAGGTATTGAAAAGCACCCGGAAACGCGCCGGATCGGAGATCGGCGCTCCGCAGTGCCAGTCGAGTCGAGGGCAGTGTCAAGATGCGCCCGGTTACCTGGGGTGCGCCGCTGCCGCGGCGCACGGCGGTGCCGCAGCACCGCCGCCACCAAATCAGGACACTACCCGCCAACCGGCAGATGTCCTGATGCTGCTCCTGCTCAGCCTCGTCATCTCACGCGTCAGCGTCAGAGTACGATTAAAATGAGCCCACCGCCTGCCGCCATCACGGACGGATTTTGGAGGGTAAGTATGCTTAATCGGCAGCATCAATTTTCTTATTGCCATCTTTTTGAATTTTGCTCAATTCTCATTCAGTTCCCCCGAACAACAAACGTTTGCCTGGGTCGCCTTGGCGGCGACTGTCCTGGCGCACGGGTAGGTGCCCGCAGAATGGTCAGGAAGCGTGCCAGCCGGAGAGGCCGGGCATGAATTCATGAGAGGACAGTTTATGCGTAGCCCAACGTATCAGTTCCTTCTTGCGTCTGCACTGAGTGTTGGTATCGGCGTCGTGTGCGCCAAGGCCGGCGTTTATCAGGAAGTTGGCGGCCAGGTGGTGATGGAGGCCGTCCACTTTGACTATCGAAACTTCGAATTCACCGACAAGCCGATCCCGCATCACTTCCATATCGTGCCGGATGAAGACAACGTCGTCAGCGTGACACATCCCTGGGGTGATACCGGCTTGAATCCCAACGATCCCAACGGCCTGAACCAGTTCGCGAATTCCCGCAGCGGACATTATGTGCAGATCGTTCCGGACGACCCTAATGACCAACAAAACAAGGGAAATTGCGACACGTGTCCGAACAAGAATGTCGGCTTCCCACCTTATGTCGAGTATAAGGTCAGCGTCACTACAACGGGCTTGTATCAACTTTACCTTCGGCAAATCGGCTGGGATGGTAACAGCGATTCCTTTTTCGGCCAGATTCTGGAGTTCGCTCCGCCGGGGCCCGGACCTAACTTCTATCGCTACGCACCCAATCCTGACAGCGGCGATTTCGCGACTCTTCAGAATAATCCCGGCGACGCAACAACGGCGGACCAGGGGTGGAGCGGTTACGCTGGGACTAACGTGGTTAACGCGGGCGGCAACGAAGGCCCAGCGGCTTATAACATCACCACACCCGGACTTTACACGATACGCTTGAGCCAGCGTGAAGACGGTGCGGGCGTCGATGCCATTATTTTGCAGCTCGCCAGCTTACCCCCTCCCGTGAATACTCCTGCTCCCGTTGAATCGGCAATCTCGACTATCAACCCGCCCTATGTCCGGGCCGTCGATCCGACTCCTGGACAACAGCAAGTCCCGCCGGACAACAACATCGGCTGTCAGATCGTTAATGGGCCCACCAAAAATGTCGCCACCAACACCATCCGCCTCATCGTTGACGGCGCCACCGTTTCGCCCTCGATTACTCAGACCAGCAGCGTGACCTACGTGTCGTATTCGCCCTCGCCGCTGCTGACCTCGGGCAAAGCGATCAATTGGAGCGTCATTTTCAGTGACAACGGCGTCCCGGCGACGTCGTACACCAATACTTTTCCGTTCTCGGTTCTTCCCTTCTCGCCGATTCCGACGAATTTCGCGCTGGCGGCTTCCGCGATTGACCTGACCAAACCCGGGTTCAGGGTCAAGCCGTACCAGACGGCGGAAGCAAATCCTGTCGGAAACTCCCTGGCCTGGACGGAAGAGCAGCTCGACGGCCTGCACGGTCCGAACATCGCTGACACGACGGGTGCTGATGCGAACGGCTATCTGGACTACACCGGCCTGATCAACTTCGAGATAAATGCCGACGGCACGACTACCAATGCCAACTTTGGTCCAGACGCGTTGTTCCCCGGTCAGACTGCTCCCGGTCCTTACGACAACTCCGCACTCGAGGTGCTCACCTACCTGGAGCTCACCAACGGGGTTTATCGCATGGTGGTGAACAGCGACGACGGCTTCCGTGTCTCGTCGGCGCTGGATCCCAAGGATCGTGCCGGGATCGTTCTGGGCGAGTTCGACGACCCGGCTGGACGGGGAGTCGCGGACAGCCTCTTCATTTTTGTCGTTGAGAAGGCCGGTTATTATCCGTTCCGCCTGCTCTGGGAAAATGGCGGTGGAGGCGCCGGTTTGGAATGGTTCACGCAAAACGTGTTCGGTCGAAGAGCGCTCGTTAACAGCGCCACTAACGGAACGCTGGCGGTCAAAGCGTATCGTTCGGGGCTCAGCCAGCCGTATATCTCAAGGTTTGTCTCTTCGCTGTCGGGATTCACCATTGATTACAGGGATAACGGCAGCATCGTCTTGAATGCGGCCTCCTTCCAGGCCACTTTGGACGCGAGCGCGGTGACAATCACCGCCGGAAAAACAAATGGAGTGACGACGGTCAATTACACGGCGCCGAGCCTTCTCGCCTCCAACTCCACACATAACATCGGGCTGACCTTCAACGATTCGGGAGCACCGCCAAAGACGTACACGCGTTCGCTCACCTTCACCGTGCCACCGTATGCAACGATCCCGGCAAGCTTCGCCTCGGGCGCGCCGGACACCAGCAAGCCGGGCTTCCTGGTGCATCCGTATCAGACCGACGCGACAACAGATCCGAACGCGGCGCAGCCCAACACTCTGGCATGGACGGAAGACCAACTCAAAGGACTGCACGGCCCGAATGTTGCCGACCTTTCAGGGGCTGTGAATGGTTTCTACACAGTGACCGACGTCATCAACTTCGACCTCGGGGCTTCTGCAGGCACAATTGCCGCCGATAATTTTGACGGCGATCTTCCGTTCCCCGGCATTCCCGGCCCAACCGCCCCGGACGAAGGCAATTCCACGGAAGAAATCCTGACCTGGCTCACGTTGAAGGCCGGTCTTAATCAAATGGGCGTGAACAGCGACGATGGCTTCAAGGTCACCGTGGGCCCCAAGCTCAGTGATCCGACGGCCCTCGTGCTGGGTTCATTTGATGGCGGCCGCGGTGTTGCCAATTCTCTCTTCCAGTTCGTCGTTCAACAGGATGGCACGTATCCATTCCGCCTGCTCTGGGAGAACGGCAATGGTTCGTTGGCCGCCGGCAATGCCGGCAGCGTGGAATGGTTCACCGTCCTCGCGGACGGCACCAAACTTCTGGTCAACACCAGCACGAATTCAAATGCCATTAAGGCCTATCGCGCGGCCGCAGTTGCGCAACTGCCTCCACAGATCACCAGCGCCCGGATCAGTGGCGGCAACATCACCATCCAGTGGAGCAATGGCGGGACGTTGGAATCAACGACGAGCCTGAGCACTTCGCCG
>QHPW01000210.1:3325-6110 GCA_003219675.1 Verrucomicrobiota bacterium | reverse complement strand
GGAACTCAGATTGGATTTGTTTTGCAGTTGATACACTTGCCCGACGGCCGCGCTCCAAGTGAGAACGACCGTGTCATTGGTTCGCCTGACCGTTTGGAACACCGGCGGGGAGATCACCGTCAGGAGTGCGCCGGTGCTTGTCGCCGAACCGAGCGCGTTGCTCACCATCACGGAATAGGTACCGGCGTTGGCCGGGGTTAAATTGCCAAGCCTCAGGATGCGGGCGGTGGAGCCGGACAGATCGTCGCCGTCGGTTAGATTGGTCCCGTTCTTTTGCCACTGGTAGAACAAGGGCGAGGCGCCGATAACGGCGACGCTGAACGACACGTTCGCTCCCGCGACAACGGTCTGGTTTTCGGGCTGGCTGGTAATTTGTGGAGCACTCGTGAAGCTAAGTCGGATAATGGTGTCAGTGGTCGTGCCATAGAGACTGCCGTCCGGGCCTTCCACAAGCGCGGATTCAGGATGCCAGCCGGTGTTGAATCCATCCAGTTTGACGAGGGTCGTCAGCGTCCCATCGGGCGTCATCCTGAAAACCGTTCCATTGCCCGGAGAGGGGCCGGGGGTTGGTCGGGCGGGGGTCGTGTCTCCATAGGTTGTGCCATAGAAATTGCCGTCGCTCCCCTGGATCAGCCCCGCTGCGGGGTAAGCACCGTCGGTGTATTTGAATTGGTGCAACGTGGTCAGCACTCCGTCGGGGGTGATTCGGAATACCGTGCCATACGCCTGGAAGCCGAGAGAAGTGCTGCGCCGTGTCACGCCATAGAAATTGCCGTCCGTCCCCTGCACCAACGCACCGGCGGGAGAGATGCCATTGGTGTCGTTGGCAAACATGTAAAGCGTGGCGAACGCGCCCTGGGGAGTGATTCTGAACACAGTACCATCGTTATCGGTTCCGCCCTCGCCGGTCACGCCGTAGAGATTTCCGTCGGCAGCCGACAGAAGCGCGCCGTTCGGGGAACTCCCATCCGTTTCGCCTGTGAAGAGGTGGAGATTGGTAAACACGCCAGCAGGAGTAATTCTGAACACCGTGCTCTCCCAGAATTCAGGCGTTGTGCCATAAAAATTGCCATCGGCGCCTTGGACCAGAGCCGCTTGGGGATAGCCGCCTTCACCTTGGCTGAGAAACGAATAAAGCGCGGTGAGGACGCCGTCGGGCGTCATCTTGAACACCGTCCCTGCACCGTTTGCGCCGCCGTCGCGGGTTGTGCCGTAGAAACTGCCATCGGCGCCTTGCACGGGCGCTGCCTGCGGTCGGGAACCATTAGTCCCCATGAACGACGCAAGGGTGGTGATTGCGCCATTGGTAGTGATACTGAACACCGTGCCAGCGAGTCGTGGGCCGCCAAACTCTGTTGTGCCATAGAGAGTCCCATCGGCGCCCAGTGCCAGGCCGTTTGGATACCAGCCATCGGCGCCGCCGAGACTGAACCAGTGCAACGTGGCCAGTCTGGTCCCCGGCGCGCTGACGGGAATGACGGACAACACAGCCCCGGAACTGCTCACCGAACCGACGTTGTTGAGCGTCAGCGTGGGGGTGGAGGAACCGGAGACCCCGCCGCCATCTGTTAAATTGGTTCCGTTCTTCTGCCACTGATACGACAACGGCAGGTTCCCCAAGGCGGTCACAGTAAACGCGACCGTCGCTCCTGGCGCGACCGTCTGGTTGGTAGGTTGCATGGCAATCAACGGAGGAGACGATGTCACCTCAAACACGGCGTCGGCGCTCAGGGTTAAACCGAGAATGTTGCTCACCCTGACCGAGTAGGTTCCGGCGTCTGCGGTGGTCACACGGTCGAGTGTCAGGACACGCGCCATGGAGCCGGAGCGGTTCCCTGCATCGAGCAAATTGGTCCCGTTCTTTCGCCACTGATAAGACATCGGCGCGCTGCCAAAGACAGCGACACTGAACTCGACGTTCGCTCCCTCGAAAACCGATTGAGCCGCGGGCTGGCTCGTGATTTTCGGGGCGGCAGTGATGCCCAGCCGGTAGATCGTGCCCAGGCCGTTCGCGCCGCCGTTTTGTGTCGTGCCATAGAGCTGACCGCCGGTGTCCTCCACGAGCGCGGTCTGGGGATTCGCCCCGTTGTAACCGTCGAACTGAACCAGCGTGACTAGTATGCCATCGGGTGCGATGGTGAACACCGTGCCCTGGCCGTAGGCGCCGCCGTTCTGTGTCGTGCCGTAGAAATTGCCGTCAGCGGCGTGTAACAGTGTGGCCCGCGGATTGGCGCCATCACCGCCGCCCGTGAAAAAGTAGAGGTTGGTGAGCAGACCGGTCGGGCTGATCTTAAAGACGGAGCCGGCGTCATGACTGCCGCCGTTCGCCGTCGCGCCGTAAAGATTTCCGTCGTCGCCTTCTATCAACCCGCCAAACGGAAAGGCTCCATTGGTGCTGTTGAACGAAACCAGGGTGGCCAAAACTTCATTGGTCGCGATGCTGAAGACCGTTCCATAACCGTGAATTCCTCCTTTGTAAGCGGTGCCGTAGAAATTACCCGAGCGACCCTGAACCAGGCTGGCTGCCGGATGCCCGCCATCGTTGCCATTTGAAAACGAGTAGAGACTGGTCAGCGCGCCATTGGTGGACATTTCGTTTGTGGATATTCTGAACACCGTCCCGCGACCGTGGGCTCCTCCCTGATACGAGGTGCCATAGAAATGACCATCCGCGCCCAGCGTGAGAGCGGCATACGGCAAGGTGCCGTTGGCAAAATCGAATGAAATCAACGTAGTTAACGCGCCCTGCACGGTTGTTCTGAAGATCGTGCCGTTATCAGATGCG
>QHPW01000210.1:0-3269 GCA_003219675.1 Verrucomicrobiota bacterium | reverse complement strand
GCTGGTGAGCAGACCCTCGGACGCCATTTGAAAAATGGTGCCTGCTAAGGTCCTCCCGCCGTTCTGAGTCGTGCCGTACAAAATGCCATTGCCGCCCTGCACCAGGCCGTTTGGGTTGCCGCCGTCCGCACCACCCGCAAATGAATACATCGACGTCATCGTAACTCCCGGTGCGGTCACAGAAGCCACCGACAGCACCGCTTTCGAGCTGGTCGCAACTCCGAGGGCGTTATTGACGACGACAGAGTAGGCTCCCGCGTTGGCTGAAGAGACGCTGGTGATGGTCAAGGCGCGAGTGGCGGCGCCGGAGAGATTGCCATTATCGGTTAAACTGCTTCGATTCTTCCGCCATTGATAGAACAGTGGCCGGCTGCCGGCCACCGCCACAGTCAGCCTCACAGTCTCTCCCGGCAACGCCGCATGGCTCGCCGGTTGCGCCGTGATGACGGGACGCCACGGAACAATCGTTAAAAATGCTTCGGAGCTGACCGCCACGCCCGCCGTGTTGCTCACGATCACGGAATACGCTCCGACATTGGCCGGTGACACGGCGCTGACCGTCAAAGTGCTGGTGGTGGAGCCGAAGACGTTGCCGCCATCGCTCAAATTGGTCAGGGGCACTCCGTTGTCGTGCCGCCATTGGTAGGACAACGACTCATTGGCGGCCGTTTCCACTGTGAACGTCGCCGTCATTCCCTCCAGAGCTCCAAAATGATCCGGCGGCTTTGGCCGAAACCGTCATTCAGATTGGTGAACCAGACTGTGGCGGTATAACTCCCCACCGGCAGGTCCCTGCCCAGCCCAGTCGGGGCCACCTTGAGCGTCGCGGCTGGCCCGCTCGGCGTGAGCGTGCCGCTGGTCGGCGATAATTTCAGCCAAGGCGCGCTGTTGACCAGCATCCAATTCAGTGAAGCCGTGCCATCGTTAGTCAAAGAATAAGCGAGCGCACCTGGTTTGAACGGACCACCGGCCGGCCCACTGGAGGTGAGGACGCTTTCCGGCGTGATTCGCAGGGCGTCGGGAGGCGCAAGGAGAGCATTGATCAAGTGACTCCCCGTTGGCGTGCCCCAACCAGTGCACAGGTCATAACCCGAAACAGCGAAGAATTTGTCGGGGCCTGTGCTGTTGGTGTTGTTTCCTGTCATGATGTCGTGGAAGGCGATTTTTTGGCTGGAGCCTTGGCCGATGGCATAGATAAGTGGGTTGATAAAACTGACACTTGGTCTGCCACAGGCTGCGGCCTGCTGATTGACCAGGGCGGTGAACCCCGCCCACAACGGCGCCGCTGCGCTGGTGCCGCCCACGACGCCCTGCTCGCCGTTGTTCGCGACGAGCCAGATGACATCGTCCGCGAGGCAGGCGACATCCGGAATGTTCCGCATGCTCGTGGATCCCTGGTTGGCGGACATCTTGACGCCCCGCTGCCAGACCGGGATTTCGTAAGCGGTGCTGATGCCGCCGCCACTGCCGAACCACGTGGTTTCCGACAACCAGGAACCGCCCGGATTGCTGGTCGTCAGGGAGGTACCGCCGACCACCGTGACGAAAGGGTCATCCGATGGTGGAGAGATCGCCCCGGCCCACGCGCCCCAATCGCCGGAGGCTTGAAAGAACGACTGCCCCTGCGCGGCAAATTGCAGGAAGATCTGTTCGCGGGCGGGGTCCACCTGAGGCCCGAAGCCCCACGAAGAACTGAGTTGCCTGGCAGAATTGTCCGTAGCCATGCGGTTCAAGACATCGTTCGCGACCCACCCCGCATAGACGATCACTTTAGAGAGCCTCGGTGCCATGGAAATTACCATGTCAATGTCCAGTGCGACCTCGACATTCTTGACACCGGGTTTCCCGGTGAACCCGTTCAACCACACGTTCGTCAGGGTGACGGCCGACAGTCCGGCCAGGCGTTGGTATTCGGCGATGTCACCCGGATAGTAGCCATCCAACTCGAACAAACCGACCGATTGTCCCGATCCATCCAAGGAAACGTCCGGAGCGTAGCTGGCCCTGAAATCTTTCCCGATAAATTTTCCTCTTGGTCCCGACCCGCTTGCACGAGCCCTCGCGTTCAGAGTCGGAGTCCGGTTGAAGGAGTTCGTCCTAAGACCGATTGGCCGCGGCAAAACAAAATCGTCCAGTCCGCCAATGGCCAGGACCGGCACCGCCAAATTGAACGACGGTTCGACATCGGGAGCGTAGAAATTGCGGCTTTCGGTTGGATGCCTGTAAACGCGCATGTTAAGATGAAATGCCTTCTCGATTTCCGGCACGGACCCGGTCACGTCCACCAGTGTGCGGTTGGGGTGCGTGCCCATGACGGTCAGGCCGTTTGATTTCGCGAAGGCGATGACGGCCTGGTAATCCTCTTCCGTTGGGCCAAACTGCTTCGCGAACTGTTCCGGTGTCAGGTACTGACGATAATTAGGACTCGCAGGGTCGTAAATTTGCTGGAGCAGGTTGCTCAAGGCTTGGCGATTGCGCAACGGCAACGCGATCGCCAGGTCCAAACGCTTCGACGCGGAAAGACGTTCCAGCGGCTGTGACCGCGACAGAGCCGCTGGCACATGACCACTCAGCACTTGTCTCTCCGCTGCGTGGGCTGGTCCGGGGAACCCGCTGAACAGAACCATGCAGGCGCTCACTAGAAGTCCGATGACGTGTCTTCGGCGGACAAGGTCCAACGTGTGAATCGCGGTGTGCATTGCGCTTCCATTTCGTTGACGGGCATTCGGACGAGCTGCGAGCAGGGCGAGCGGCTGCGGGTGACGCTAGCGCGTCGCCGGCGCCTGCTGGTCTCGGTCGTCAACAACAGCCGACAGAACGCGCATCCTCGCGCACCTCCGCCTCCCGGGAATCGCAGGCTCATGATTCTCTGTGAACCGCACCGTCTGATCGTCCGACGACTCCACGAGCAAATTCTTTTGACTCGTCGGCAGTATATCCGCCAGCCACGCCACTTTGGATGCAAAACTTTTCCCGTTGCAATGCCGGAAGACCGCTATGAGGCTCCGGAGTGCCGCAAAATCATCGAAGGCCGCTTCGCTTCGTTGGGCGCACCTTGACACTGCTCCGGAGCGCCGGTCTCCGACCCGGCAGGTATTCAAAAGCACCCCGAAACGCGCCGGCTCGGAGATCGGCGCTCCGCAGTGCCGGTCGAGTCGGGGCAGTGTCAAGAAGTTCACCCGTTCGCTTCGTTGGGCATACATTCTGGTTGAAAACCCTCCCCTGCCCCGCCAGATTCCTTTCATGCAATCTGTTTTTGCCGGTCCGGT
>QHPW01000209.1 GCA_003219675.1 Verrucomicrobiota bacterium | reverse complement strand
GTCGGCGCAGCCCGCTTGCCATCGGGAAAGACACGCGGGTTTGTTTATAGACCGAACACGGGCATGACGACGCTGGAAACTCTAGGAGGAGACAACAGCCAGGCTCTGGCCATCAATAACTCCGGGCAGATCGTTGGTGACGCATCAACTGCGGACAGCCACACCCATGCTTTGCTCTATCTGCACGGCTTCCTGGTCGATCTGGGAACATTCGGCGGCTTCAACAGCATCGCCACCGACATTAGCGAACGCGGCCAGATTGTCGGCTGGGCAGAAGACGTCCATCTGAGGTCGCACGCGTTTCTGTGGCACAATTGCGTCCTTTATGACCTCAACCAGCTCATTCCGCCCGGCTCCGATTGGGTCTTAACTCAAGCCAACGCCATCAATGACTCGGGCCAAATCGTCGGCTTCGGCAAGAAGGGACTGGTTGATCAGAATGACCGTGCGTTCCTGTTGACTCTGGCTCAGAACAGTCCGCAACGGCCGGAAGACAATCAATTGATAAGTTTCAAGAACGGACACTTCGATTTCTGCATGCCCGTTCCCTTGGGTTCACCGTTCGTGCTGGCGGCCTCCACAAACCTGGTAAATTGGATTCCGGTTTCCACAAATTACAATCGAAGTGGCTTGGTCGATTTTAACGATCCGCTAGCTGGCGGTTTCTTCACACGGTTTTACCGTGCCGTGCCTCTGCAATAAAGAATCAACAAAACAGAATCGATTCCTCGCATGAAAAGTTGAACGAACATTCTCTTTCTGCTTGTCACCGTCGTGGCTGGCGGGTTCTGTCCTTACCAATGGAAACAGACCTACGGATTGAAAAGCGTCAGCAGACTTGGAGTGGCGGCATCTCTTCAGTGGAATGCTGGTAATTCCCAAACTGTCGGAGCATGACTGATAAATTGAACAACCAGATGTGCGGCACACCCGCGCCGGGCGGTACGACTCGCGTCACCAGACCTTCAGGCAAGACACAGTGCGTGTTTCACGTAATTATCTATGAAAACTCTCTGCGGTGATTTGGTATGGTTCCCGGATCGTGATGCCGTCCGGTGTCTTCGCCGGCTCGTTGCTCCCGGTAACCGCTTCAATGCTTATCGAACTTGTATCCGCAGCCGTGAATCTTCGCTAAAGTAAAGAGGCTGTGGTGTATGGTGAATTGCACTGTCAGCGCGAAGCCATCGTGCCCGTCGTAGTTCAATCGTAAAATCCGTCGTGAGTTTAGTCATCCTGTTTTTCAGCAATTCAAACGTCGGCAACCAAGTCTCGCAACTGCATCTCAAGTGCTTTCGCGATTCGCACGAGTGGCTGGATGCTCACGCTCTGTTGTCCCCGCGTCTTCCAAGAACACGGGATTAACCCGGTTCTCATAAGTTTCCAAGGGTGGCACGGTGACTTGAACGCCTTTCGCATAGGCCCGATGCACAGCGGGGCTGTGATGGCCCAAGGCTTCCTGAGCAAACCGTTCCGGGTATCCGGCGATTCTGGCTCGTTCGGCCCACGCATACCGGTAGCTGTGCAAGGTAA
>QHPW01000208.1 GCA_003219675.1 Verrucomicrobiota bacterium | reverse complement strand
GTCTTTCCGCAACACGCGTAGGAAATCGTCGGCTTGGGTTTGGAGAATCGGCACACGCCGCAGCGAGTCGAACGCCTTGCCTTGGTAAGCGCGTTGGTAACGCTGCTTGGTGCTGCCGGTCTTGAGCCGGATCAATTCGTCCATGGCGAACTGCCAGGTGCGATCCAGTCCTTCAGGGTTGCCGGCGGCCAGATAGGCCCGGGCCAGTTGTACGTTGAGTTCGGGTTGGCGCATCGCCTCGTTGCGCGCATGACATAGTTTGGATGCCTCGTTGAGGTCGGTTGTGCCGAGGCTTTCCTGCTTGCCGGTGAGGTTGTCTTGGAGATAATACCGCCCGCTCTGCGAGCGCCGATAGAGTCGGAAACGCAGCTTCATGTGTTGCCTTTCACTAATGAACAGGCTAACTCACTTGAAGCCGCGACCGGTAATAAGCGGTGCATCCAATTTGCCAGACATAAGTCGGTTTAAGCCGAACTATGATTCGCTGACAAATTTGCTGGCACTGCCTTGAACCGGTTTCCTAACTCGTTGATGCACTCGCATCCCGAGCGGAAGGCTGCGGGCTGAGGACAGCCCTCCCTACCTTTTCATGTGCGCTTAAACGCACACTTTCCGCTGGCGCTTAACATGGTAACGTTTTCGAGAAAAATGAGAATCCGCCACAAAGCTTGCGTGGTTGGGGCGGGTTTACCCTCAACGTTCGCCTCGAGACCTTGAACACCGGCTCCACTCTCGCGAAAATCTGCTTGCCCGGCGGAGCTTGTCAAAAACATGCTCTCCCCGATGCCCGCATCTACAATCAACCTTTCCGCCCTGAC
>QHPW01000206.1:7881-9355 GCA_003219675.1 Verrucomicrobiota bacterium | reverse complement strand
AAATGCTCTTCTATCGCCAGGGACCACGTCTGACCCCACAAACCAGTGAAGTAATTTTGCACGAAGAACACCTCGGCAAAGATGCGTTTCCACGGCAGATTCCATCGGTTCAGAATGGCCATGCCCACAGTCGCGGCAATCAGGCAATAGAATGCGGGATAAATCTTCAGTCCACGCCGAACCAGGAATTGCTTGAAGTCGATTCGGCGATACTTTTGATGCTCGCGGAAAAGCAAACCCGAGATAAGAAACCCGCTCAGAACAAAAAACAGGTCCACCCCCGCCCAACCTGCCTCATAAAGCAGATGCACCGGCACACGAAACGGCCCCCACAACGAGTCCGGAAGATCCGGCAGATGCCGGCAGAGGACCAGAAACACCGCCACACAGCGCAGGCAATCGAGTTCTTTCGACCTTCTGGCTGATGGCATAGGTCGGCTTTCCACACAGTCCGTTTTCTAAAGATTGTCCTGGAAGAACTCCAGCAAATTTGTCGGCCGGAAGAAATGGTCGCATCTTTACACTGCCCCCGACTCGACTGGCACCGTGGAGCGCCGATCTCCGATCCGGCGCGATTCGGGGTGCTTGTGAATACCTGCCGGGTCGGGAGACCGGCGCTCCGGGGGCAGTGTCAAGATGCGGCCGGAAAAGGCAGTGTCTTGATTTGGTTGTAGCGGCGGTCTGTGACCGCCGAAGACGGCGCTCATAGAGCGCCGCTACAGTTTAGATGTGAAATTTAAGACACTGCCCCGGAAAAAATCGGGTTGCGAACCATGCGTTTCTCGACTCTAATCCAGGGGACCAATGGCGAACGCAGTTTCTATCCCCAGGTCGCTACTGATCTACGGCCTTTGCACCTCGCTGGCGCTGTTGCTCGGTTATCTGGTCGCCACACCGTTCGATACTTTCAGCATGGCCTTCGTCGGTCTCAGTTTGTTTGTCCTGAGTATTCCGATTTTCCTTCGGTGGCATCATGCTCTGGCGATTTTCACGTGGAATACTTATTTGGTCGCGTTCGTCTTCCCCGGTCAACCCGACCTCGGAATCGCAGTAGCGGCGATCAGTCTTTTCATCTCGCTGCTTGATCGCTTGATGCACAGGCACCAGGGATTCCTGCACGTTCCGTCGGTGGCCTGGCCGTTGGCGTTCCTCGCCCTGGTGGTCTTGGTGACCGCTAAACTGACCGGCGGCATTGGCGGTCGAGTTTTTGGAGCGGAATCATGGGGAGCGAAGAGGTATCTCAGTGTTTTGGGGGCCATCATCGGCTACTTTGCCCTGGTGTCGCGGCCTGTGCCCGAAGACAAGGCGCGGCTGTATGCCTACATATTCATTCTGTCTGGAGTCACCGCGGTAGTTGGTGATCTGGCGTATGCCTCCGGGCCTCGGTTCTATTTCCTGTTTACATTGTTTCCGGCAACTCTCGCGTTTAGCCAGGCGCTGAGTGAAGGCAATCTGCTGCGACTGAGCGGGGTTT
>QHPW01000206.1:1548-7857 GCA_003219675.1 Verrucomicrobiota bacterium | reverse complement strand
TGGCGGTTGTTGTCCTTCGTCGCACTTTTTGCAGCCAGCGCGCTGGGGGGGTATCGCTCGTCGATCCTGTTGGGGCTTTTAATCCTTTTCGTGCAGTTTTATCTGGAAGGGCTCCATAGGACGAAGTTTCTGCCCATTTTCCTTCTGGCAAGCGTGCTCTCAGCCGCCTTTCTCTTCGGGTTCTCAAACAGACTGCCTTTGTCCTTTCAAAGGAGCCTGAGCTTTTTACCTGTCAAGATCGACTCCGCGGCCAGGTACGATGCGCAGTACACGTTGGATTGGCGTCTGGAAATATGGCGCACGGTCACTCCGGAAATTCCAAAATATTTCCTTCTCGGCAAAGGATTTGCCTACAGCGGCACGGATTAGTACCTGACCCAGGAAGCGATCAAAAGGGGAATTTATCATTCTGAGGAAGACGCTTTGGTGAGCGGGAACTATCACCAGGGGATTCTGACCCTCATCATTCCATTCGGTGTTTGGGGACTCATCGGCTTTGGCGCGTTCTGTTGTGCTGCTTTGCGAGTTCTTTATTTGAATTTTCGTCACGGTCGAGAATCGTTAAAACTGGTCAATACGTTTCTGCTTTCATCTTTCGGGTCCAAACTGATCTACTATCTGCTGTTTTATGGCAGTTTTGATTCGGACATCGTGTCGTTCACTGGTTGGGTTGCGTTTAGTATCAGTCTGAACGGAGGTGTCCGTCCGAAACCCGTGAAAGCGGGCGAAAACAACACCGCAGCCGCCGCAGTTCACACGACCGGAGTTGCCTGAAGCAAATCCGGCTCCAGTCAATCCGCGTCAAAATGAATGGTTTCTATACCGACACGCTTCTGCATCTCTTGAGCAACGACCTTGTCCGCCGAGACATGAGAATCCTGGTTGTCTGTGGTGGAGAGCACGACAAACAGGCGCTTGAACATTCGGGATTCCGGAACGTCACGATCTCCAATCTCGATGCCCGCATGAATGGCAAAGAGTTTGCCCCGTTTACCTGGAGCTTTCAGGATGCCGAGAAAATCGCCTTCAGAGACAACGAGTTCGATTTTTGCATTGTGCACGACGGACTACACCACTGTCGGTCGCCTCATCGCGCCTTGCTCGAGATGTATCGCGTCGCCAGGTGTGGTTTGTTGGTCTTCGAACCGCGCGACAGTCTGGTGGCGCGTCTCGGCCTGCTCTTGAACTTCAGTCAGGAATACGAGGTTTCCGGCATATCGTGGAATGAATTCACTTACGGAGGAGTCCAGAACACCGAGATCCCAAACCACGTTTATCGGTGGACGGAACGGGAGGTTAAAAAAACCATTTCCAGCTTCGCACCCTGGGGCCGGCACGAGTATCTGTTTTTCTACCGACTGAGAGTCCCCTGGATGCGTTTGCGAGCACTCCGAAACAAACTTTGGCTGACTGCGGCCTACGCGGCCCTGCCATTTCTGAGATTGTTTACATGGATATTTCCGAAGCAGTGCAATAATTTTGCTTTCGCAGTCTTCAAACCTGCCGTCCCCCAAAACCTGCATCCCTGGATCGAACATCGCGATGGCGAATTCCGGATCAACCGCCCCTGGCTTCAGAAGCGCTACCGATAGCCGACGACCGCTCGCGGCGCTGTGGCGTCAACCCCCGGTTCAATCTCGCTTCAACACCGACTGGTAAGCCTCCAGAAAACGCTTCGCCATCAGTGTTGGCGACAGATACGCGCGGTTTTTCTCCAGGGAACCGGGAGTGACGAGCCCTCGACTGAACAACGGGTGTTTGCAACCCGCCCGTATGACATAATCGGGAATGCCCCCGACGGCGCTGGCCACGACCGGGACTCCTGCAACCACCGCCTCCTTGACCGCATTCGGACTCGTGTCTGCCCTCGTCGGAAACAGCATGATCGTGGCCTCGCCCAACTCCGATGCAACCTCGGCTGGCGAAAGATCCCGCTTGAATTGAATGCGGTCCCAAAGTCCGATCGAAGTCCCGGCGCGAAGTTGCGTCAGGAACGTCTCCTCGACGGCACCAATGACGAGAAGTTCCCAGGCCAGTTCGTCTTTGAGTCGATCGAGCGCAGCAAGCAGCAGGTCACCTCCTTTGCGCTGATCGAGGGTTCCAACGAAAATAAAACGAATCGGCCCGGTGCGTGGGCGACGCTGTATTCGGTGAAAAACCCAATTCGGCGCATGTTCCGCTTGCTCAACGCGCATGCCGGGAAATTTGCTCCGCAAGTATTGGACCGCGAAGGTTGACTCCGTTGTCACCAAAGGCGCGCGAGGGAGGCTTATTCTTTCCAGAAAGGATGCATAACGAAAGTGAAGGTTGATTGGAACGGTCTCGACATACCACATCAACAATCCCTGAATGGTCACCACATAGGGATAGCTCAGTCGATCAGCCACCAGGGCTGCTCCTCTCTCCGTTCCCCACGCATGCACGACATCAGGTCGAACTTCATCCAGAACCCGTCTGATCAGGATCGTATCGGTCCAAAAAAATGTTGGACCGCGCAGGCCCGCCGGCACCTTCAGCACATGAAAAGATACTCCGTCCCCGTCGAAGTCATAGTTTCTCTCCAAACCCTTGCGCAAAACAACCACATGAAGATTGACCCGCGGATCAACTTTGAATTCATCGAGTAACACCCTCTGCCAGGTCATCGCGTGTCGCTTGGGCAAGTTTTTCAATTCACCCGGCAGATCCCCGATCCATTCAACTGGAAAATTCGATATCCAAGCAACACTTATGGGGCGAGGCGACATTAGAGTCCGATCATCTCTGGTTCGATTGGACAGATCAAATACTTGTTCGTCTGGGCCAGGTGAAGATAGGTGACGATCAAATCGTCCGTCTTTGCCGCAGGGTTTGACGGCAATGCCCGGTCAGTGGACAACCCAGCGTGATTCATGTGCGGACAGAGGCGCCCGGTTGAATGTTTGGAGCACACCGTTATTCGCGATCGACATTCTTTCGATTGAACCGCGCATAAGATTCGGCGTATCCTACCGCCGATGGTCAACCCGCTGAAAATATCCGTCGTAACGCCTTCTTTCAACAGCGTGCAGACTATCCGAGAAACCATCGAAAGCGTGCGCGGACAAGCCTATTCGAACTACGAGCACATTATCATCGATGGCGGCTCGACCGATGGAACACTCGCTGTTTTGCGAGAATATTCGCATTTGATTTGGACCTCGGAAAAAGACGAAGGTCATTATCACGCCATGAATAAAGGCGTGGAGCGCGCGACTGGTCAGGTTATCAACATATTGAACGCGGATGATTGCTGTCGTGCCGGCGCATTAAGCGCCGTGGCAAACGCATTTCAAGCTCACCCGGACTGGGACGGGTTATTCGGGGATGTGCTGTATGTGGATGGAGGTGGGCGCGAAATTTATCGGCGCGAGGAGGCAAAGTTTGATTACAACGTCCTGCGCTTCTCGGGCGTATGCTACGTGTGTCATCAGGCGTTGTTCGTAAAAAGAGAGGTCCATGACCGCATCGGACTCTACCGGCACAAGGAATATCTGAACTGCTGCGATTACGAATTCCTTTTAAGACTTGGACGCGAACGGTGCCGGATCGGACATGTGCCGAAGCTGCTGGTCGATTTTCGATTTCACCAGCATGGCCAATCCGCGCCCCGCCGGCTTCTTCGGAAGAGTTTTGAGGATGACATTTCGCGTCAAACGACAATTACAAAAGCTGGTTTACCGCGGCAAAGTTGATTTAGTTCCGGGCCATTGGAAGCTTCGGAAACACATGCATGAACGCGCGGAGTTTTCCTCCAACATCGGCCTGGACCGGTTGTGATATTTGAGGTTCTGCGATCTAAACCGCTTTCCTTGCGGAGATGCAGTGGAAGAAACCCAGGCGATTGCCCGAGAATTCAATCGTTCCCTCTGCCGGTCTGTTTTTCTCCACCAGGGCCCGATTGTAACCCGTCACCGGATAAGCCGGACGATGCCCGGCAAGCCGAATCGCCAACCGGTAAAGCCAGTTCAAAGGCGGAAACGCTGAAGCACACATATACTCACCGGTTGGCAATTCAGTTCGCACACGGACCTCCCGCAGCGGCAGCCGTGAAAGCATTTGCCTGAGCTCAGTGCGAGTGTATCCCTTGGTCCCCAGGCTTTCCACATGATTCCAAAGCGCCCACTTCAGGCTCTCCCAGGGTCTCCCGCGCGCCAACCCATGCTTCACCCAAACATTGAACGCAAAAACGCTGTGCCGATTGTACAGCATGATCTTGATCTCACCATTCGGTACAACAACACGAATCAATTCCTCAATCGCCTTCTCCGTGTCGGGAGCGAGCATGAGCACGCCGAAGGAATAACCCAGATCAAAGGTGTTCGACTCAAAGGGCAAATGCTCCGCATCTGCGATTTGAATCTTTTCCGGAGACGGCAGTTCATACACCTTGATCCGATGCAGGAGGTTATCCAACGCTTCTTGCGTCAGATCCACGCCTGAAGCGAGAGCTCCGGCACGCAGCCATTGAATAAAATCAGTTCCCGCCCCGAAACCCACTTCAAGCACTCTCTTGCCGTAATATCGCGTAAATTGAGCGAAAGAATGAATGAACGCCTGATCAACGTATCGAAAAGACTCGATCTCCTCGAAATAATCGCGCGAAAACTTCGGAGAATCAGCGACCTCGGTGTCGCAACTTGCGCGGTTCCAGAATCGACGTACTTCCTCTTTGAGATTCGATTGTTCGCCGACAGTGAGGAGAGCAGAAGGTTTGGGTTGCATACATTCAAAATTCAGCCAAATCAAATGCGGAACGATAGACTTAGTCAAGCGCTCCCGTTTCAGCGACGCAAGGGCCGGGACCGGCCTTTCTGGCGGAAATGCAGTGGAAAAAGCCCAGAGGATTGCCCGAAAATTCGATCGCACCTCCGCAAGGTTTATACTTGTCCATAAGAGCCCGGTTATAACCTGTTGCCGGATAGGCAGGCCGATGGCCGGCCAACCGTATCGTGGCTCGGTAAAGCCAGTTCAACGGCTTGATCGCTGAAGCACACATATATTCTCC
The DNA here is from genome assembly GCA_003219675.1 of Verrucomicrobiota bacterium. Classification (GTDB taxonomy): domain Bacteria; phylum Verrucomicrobiota; class Verrucomicrobiia; order Limisphaerales; family AV2; genus AV2. Next base: position 2,831 of record QHPW01000206.1, on the reverse strand, counting down.
GGTGGGCAACTCCGTTCGCACTCGCACCTGCCCCAATGGCAGGCGAGAGAGCATGTGCCTCAGTTCCCCGCGCGTGTAGCCCTTGGTCCCAAGGCTCTCCACGTGGTTCCAGAGCGCCCAGCGCAGACTCTTCCAGGGCCTTCCGCCCGCCAACGCATGCTTCGCCCACACATTGAACGCGTAAATGCTGTGGCGGTTGTACAGCATGATTTTGATGTCCCCGCCCGGACTCACCACGCGAACCAATTCCCGAATCGCCTGCTCCGTGTCCGGAGAATGGTGAAGCACGCCGAAGGAATACGCGAGGTCGAAGCTGTCATTTGCAAATGGCAGGTTTTCCGCGTCGGCAACCGCGATTTTCTCCGGTTGCGGCAGGTGGTAGGCCTCGATCCTGCGCGTCAGATTGTCGAGCGCCTCCTGGGTCAAGTCGATGCCAGAGGCAATCGCGCCTGCCCGCAACCATTGAATAAAATCCGTTCCGGCCCCAAAACCAACTTCGAGAGCCCTTTTACCGCGGTAACGGGTGAATTGAGCAAATGCGTGAATGAAAGACTGGTCGATGTACCGGAAACTTTCGATCTGGTCAAAATACTCACGCGAGAATTTGACCGCGTCAGTCACTTGAGTGTCGCAACTCTGGCGATCCCAAAAATCGCGTACTTGCTTTTTGAGTTTTTCAGAAGTTGCATCCTGTGTCCGTCGGAATGCCTTTCGCAGTCCGCGCTTGATATCGGCTACAACTGCCATGGGGCAAAAATCCTGGTGCTCGGGTGGAATTTGAGTGATCGGTATTGCGGCCAGGGACAGCAGACCACTACCACCTGAATGTCGCTGCGCTCGCGGAGGGATTCGAGACTCTCCATGTTTTCGAATTCGCACAACGCGGGACTGTTTGCAGGTTTGGCGGCGTAGTCGTGAACCAATACACGGTAGCCTTGCCGTCTGAGGTTTTGGGCCAAATAGAGTCCTGCGGATTCCTCGACAATATACGTATCCGGCTTGTACGCCATGCCCAGCACGGCGACGACGCCTCCGGGTGGAAGCATTTCAATGATTCGTCCCACAAGATGTTGCCTCGTCAGTTCATTCATTCGATCCGCAGCTTCCGCAAGCGGAGCCTGTAAACCCGCTTGTCTGGCAGCGTATGCAAGCAGGCGGTTGTCTCGCGGAAAACAGGGCCCTCCATAACTCAAACCCGCGCGCAGGTATTTTTTACCGATCCGATTGTCGGTGCCGATTGCATCCAGAATTGCATGAATGTACGCCTAGGGAAATTTCTCCGC
>QHPW01000206.1:0-1452 GCA_003219675.1 Verrucomicrobiota bacterium | reverse complement strand
TCGCCTATCAACACCAGATCCGGCTCCAATAAGCCCCTAATCACATTGCCCAGAGCAATGAATTCAGGATTGTAGCAAAGACCGAAGTCCCTGCCACAAGTCAGGGCTGTTTCTGTTTCGAGCATAGGAATCAAGACGCCACGGATCGAACCTGGAGTGGTTGTGGAGTTAATGACGAAAAGGTGTCCCCTCTTTCCGGCCTCGCGGAGCGCTTTGGCCAGCGGCCGCATGGCCCGCAGCAAATACTCGCTGGAAAAACTGCCGTCGGGCAGACTGGGAGAAGGAGGTATAAAAAAGGACGCGTCGGTTGAAATCGCTTCGGAAGGTTCTTGAGTTGCGCGAAAACGATCCTGCCCCGCGATCATCGTTTGTGCCAAAAGCGGTTCATCGACCGGCGGCAAGCCCTTGTTCACCTTGCGGACCTTTTCGGGATCAATATCCACGCCGAGCACATTGAAACCACGTTGAGCAAGTGTTGCAGCGATACAGGCCCCAAGTTTGCCCAGACCAAACACAGAGACGGACTTGATGGACTTCATGAACAGGCCGCGCAACATAAAGCTGGAAAGGTCGGCGTCAAGCGCAAATGCCATGGCGCAGCCAATAATTACTGGAAATAAACCCGCACCTTCGAGTAGGCTTTGTCCATAGCGAGTTGAATGATGGACTCCGATAGAACTGTCGTTTGCGGAGCAGGTGGCTTTATTGGCGGGCACCTGGTGGCCGAACTTGTGCGGCGAGGCGGTCAATCTGTCCGCGCGGTTGATTTGAAACCCTTCGGCAAATGGTTTCAGCGGTTCCCAGAGGTCGAAAACATTCAAGCGGATCTTCAAAGCAAGGAAGCCTGCGAAGATGCCGTTCGAGGTGCCCGGACAGTGTACAATCTCGCAGCCGACATGGGCGGCATGGGATTCATAGAGAACAATCGTGCTTTGTGCATGCTTTCGGTGCTGATCAACACGCACCTGTTGATGGCGGCAAGAAAGTTCAACGTTGAACGTTACTTCTATGCCTCTTCGGCCTGTGTCTATGCAGCCGAAAAACAAACCTCTCCGGACGTAGTCGCTCTGAAAGAGGACGACGCTTACCCCGCAATGCCAGAAGACGGCTACGGATGGGAGAAGCTGTTCAGCGAAAGGATGTGCCGGCACTTTCGGGAAGACTTTGGGTTGCAAACGCGCGTCGCCCGCTACCACAATGTGTATGGCCCGCACGGCACCTACGACGGTGGGCGCGAAAAAGCGCCGGCGGCCATTTGCCGGAAAGTCATCCAGGCCAAACTCACGGGCGACCACACGATCGAAATCTGGGGCGACGGCAGGCAGACACGGAGTTTCATGTACATCGACGATTGTTTGAAAGGAACTCAAGCGATCATGCACAGTGACATCCTCGAGCCCATCAATCTTGGCAGCAACGAACTGGTCACGATCAACGGCTTGGTGGACATCG
>QHPW01000205.1:27399-30004 GCA_003219675.1 Verrucomicrobiota bacterium | reverse complement strand
CGCCTTCGAGCGATCCGGTGCTGACTCCTTTGAGATTGACCGCAGGGACATTGAATGCGCGCCGCAGCCATTTGCCTGTGCCTGCAAGCGTGTGAAGGCGGGCGGTGGGATAAGTGGCGGTGCCTCCCGTTTCGTCGGTGGCATACGCCTCCGGCCCAAATACGGCGCCCGTGAGCGCCGGATCATCGTAGAATTCGACGCACAACTTGATATTGCGTGGATCGTTGCACGGGAGGCCCAGGTAATGATCGGTGATGCCGAAATTCATGTAGGAACCGTTGGCGCGCGCGGCCCGGCGCACGTTACCGACCGGGCCGACATTGTCCTGGTAGGTCACGGTCTGGTCGGTATCGTTGAGCACGACCAGGTGAGAGTTGGTGTTGTGGCTGATGTCGGCGAACGCCAGGTTGGTGTCCGGTTCCGAAGCACAGGTTTCGGCCGATGCGAAGCGGTTGATCTGCTGGGGCTCGCCTAAAGCGCCACGCTCGCCAAAGGCCACCAGCCGTGCGATGAGGTTCTGCACGCCTGTGAGCCCACCTTGAGCCCGGATGGTGCCGCCGTTGACGCCGCCGAAGGCGATGCCTCCCTGCGCGTCAGGGGGAACGATGCCGACATAGCGGGTGCCATCAGCGCGCGTGGCGTTCTCGATCCGGAATAAAACCCAGTTCCATTTCTTGTTTTTCGCTTCGACTGGGAGCGAGCCGCCATTGGCCTCGTGCAAGTCCGGCACCGAGCCGGTGAGAAACAAAAAGTTGCGGGGCTGACCGTTGGTCGCGAGCAAGGCAGCATCGCCGTACACCTGCATCAGAATATCGATCGTGTCGTAAGTCGCCCAATCCCGGAAAAGCTGATCGGCCACATTCAAAAAGTTTCCGGCGACTTTCAATCCACTGTGACCTCCAATGGAGATGGAAGCGGTGTCCTGGTCGCCTCCGTTCAGAATTTGGAGGGAATCAGCCGACCACGAGGCGCCTGGAGCGGAAAAGGACTGATCGACACTGACGAAGTGCGCGACTTTGGAGGGGTTGATGCTGAGCGGCCAGTTTTCCGGGTCGAACGGACCGCCGACCAGGATCTGCCCGCGAATTTCACCGTCTGGATAATCAACCGTGTGAATATTCGCGTAAAGCAGGCCGTTGGTCAGATCGGCCACCTGCGCGGCGGTCAGAGCGGCCGTTGTTCCTTGCAGTGCGCCGGATCGCGTGTTGGCGGGGACGTTCGTCAATGGGAAGAGCACGGAGGCGTTGGTGCCGGGTCCCGCTGATCCGTGAATGTGGGGCGCCTGAAAGTCCGCCGCCAGGTTGGTATAACTGATGTCGTAGCTCAACGTATTGTTCGCATTGAGCGTCAGCGTGCCCGAACCGGTGGCAGTGCTTGAAGTAGGAGGAACCTCCTGCGTGGAGTCCAATCGAATGACAAATGAAGTTTGCGCGCCGACAGCCTCCAGGCATGCGCAAAATGCCAGTGGCAGAAGAGCCGTCTTTTGCATAAGACCTCTCGCGGTTAAAGGATTGTTGAAATTGTATTGCGCGGTCTGCCTGTGTAAAGGCCCAAATCGACTCTTCGTCCAGGCCGGGCGTCTTGACATTGCCACCAACGTGGCTGCCGGAACCGGAGGCCGGCGCTCCGGTGGTGGTGTCAGGACGCGCCCGTCCACGCCGGGTTGCTCTTTGACGGCGGGTTTGTCCGTTCGTAGTTTGTGGGTGCTGCCGGAGAAGAACGCGTCGACAGAAATGGCACGAACAGAACAAATGTCCAATCCAATGCCACCCCTGCCTGGCTGCGCCGCGGCTCGCAGAAAAATGTTCCGGACGATTCGGCGGCTGGCTTCGAGAACCGGCCTCCTGCTTTTGGCGGCAGCCGTCCTCGGAGCTTTTGGATTACGCGAGGCGCTCGCCCAGGAGATCAATCCGCCGCTGGGACCTTACGTGCATTTGACCGAAGCCGATTTCACCAACATTTCCAGTTTCAGCACCAATACACCTCTGGTCGCCACCTATTATTTCTACTGGTATGACATTTATACCAACGCGCACATCGTGGATGGCGACGGCACCGATGCGCTGACCGATCATCCGCCGACGCTCACGGACTTCTCCTACAAATCGAAGCAATGGCACCTAACGCAGTTGACCGACATGATGGACGCCGGGATCGACATCGTGTTGCCGGTTTATTGGGGCGCGCCATCAGAACGAAATCCGGCGAATTCGCAACACTACTGGAGCTACGCCGGGCTGGGACCGCTGATCAACGCGCGGGACGAACTGTTGCAAGCGGGCAAACAGGCGCCGCGCATCGGACTCTTTTACGATACCAGCACCCTCCAGTACAATTCATGGGGCGAGCACGTTGATCTGACGACCGACCGCGGGCGCGAATGGTTCTACGAAAGTATCCGCGACTTTTTCTCGCTGATCCCACCGCGGCACTGGGCGATGATCAACGGCCAGCCGGTGGTCTTCCTCTACAACGCCTCCTTCGCCGTCGCGCATGACCAGTCTTGCATTGACTTCGTCAAGCAGGCCTTTGCCCGCGATTTCGGGGAGCGTGCGCCTTACATCGTTCGCGAGATCTCCTGGCGCGTGCAGTCGGAAAACGTTTA
>QHPW01000205.1:20167-27090 GCA_003219675.1 Verrucomicrobiota bacterium | reverse complement strand
CCACCAACGTCGAGGAAGGTCTGGACCAATTCGAGTTCGCGGACGGCGCAACCGTGGCCACCCTCGTGGCTGGCAGCGATTGCCGCGTCGCGGCGCCCAATCCCACCGGCGGTCGCTACATTTATTTCAGGATCGATGACTCGTTCAAGTGGTCCCTGTCCATGAAACTGGAAGTGGACGTGGAATACTTCGATTCGGCTGCCGGCACCTTTGCCATTGACTTCGACGGCAGCGACACCAACGCCCCGTTCAACGGAGCGTACACGCGGAGCCCCACGACCCTCTCATTGACCGGCAGTCAAACATGGCGTACTGCCCGATTCAACCTTTCCGGCGCGCGGTTCATGAATTCCGAAAACGGCGGGGCCGATTTCCGCCTCGCGGTCTCCGCCGATGCGTTCTGCGTGCGCCGCGTCAAAGTTATCCGGCCGGGCGTGCCTGATGAAGCCGGGCAAATGATCAACGGCTACCAGGACACTTTTACGACTGTGCTGAGCACCAACTGGGTTGCCACCGGCGCCGCGAGCAATCGGTTTCAATCAACCAATGGCGTGCTCAGGATCCGCTCCTCTCCAGACGGCATCGGCCAACTCCTGCTCCTGCTTCCCAGCGCCACCAGCGCGACACAGGAATTGCTTGTGCGTGCGCGCATCACGAGCCTGGCCCTTGGTGACGCCATGCCGGGCGGCATCGCTGGGGTCGTCAACTCGAACAATCAAACGGGGTTCAATTACCTCTTTCGCTCCACCGCGCAAACCGGAAGGCAAACCGCGTTGCGGGAGACCTCGCTGGGCTGGGGCCCGCAAACCACCTTCACCTGGGCGACCAACGCCTGGTATTGGCTGCGCCTGCGGCACCAACCCGACGCCCTCTCAAGCCTGCCTGATGTCTGGGTCAAGACCTGGCGGGCCGACGGACTGACGGCCGAACCGCCCGGCTGGCTCCTGGTCTGGGATTATTATCCCGGTCAACCGTCGCGCGCGGGTTTTGCGGGGCTGGTGTCGGGCAGCGATAACGGCGGCAGCGAGATGGAATGTGATTTCTTTCTGTTGAAGACCGACACCCTGCCGGGAATCACCGTCAGATTGCCTGAACAAAAGCCGGCTCTCGCCAGCCTCGCAGTTGGACGTCCGTTGCCTTCCGGCGACGTTCCGCTGCAGCTCGCGGGCGAGCCCAGCCGCTCCTACCAGGTCGAGGCTTCGACCAACCTGGCGAGTTGGATGGAACTGGGCCCTGTTGAACTGACCAACGGCGCGGCACAATACCTCGACACGACGCCCAAGGACAATCAGCGCTTCTACCGCGCGCGGCTGTGGCCTTGAACCCGGCGGCGGCCGTTCTCTGTAGCCGCCGACGCAAGGAGGCGGACTGTGATTCGCAGGGGAAATCCGCCTCCTCACCTCGGCGGCTACCCGCGAACCCGGTGTGGCGAGACTCCGTCGAGCCCTGATTTTCTGTCGTTGGAAGGGACCAGGGCTCGACGGAGTCTCGCCCCACCGTTCATGCCCCAATGCGCGGTGGGCAACCGTGGATGCTACCCGCGATCTGAATCCTGATCCCCAAAACTGATCCCCAGCGCCCGGGCCGTTTGCATAATGTCGCCGTTCAACGGCACGGCGCGCAGGCGGCCGATGGCATCGGTGATCTTCACCGCAACGGTGTCCGGCGGCTTAAGCGCGACCATGTAACCAAACATTTCGTCGACGATGAGCTGCACTGCGCGCGCCCCGAATCGCGTGCACAGCAGCCGGTCGAACGTGGTCGGACCGCCGCCCCGCTGCAGATGGCCGAGCACGCAAACGCGCGTTTCCTTGCCGGTCCGCTTCTCGATTTCCGCCGCGACGACCGCGCCGATCCCGCCGAGCCGCGCCTCGCGATTTTGCTCGTCGGCCGTCCCGACAAATCCGCCGCCCCGCTCACAAGCGCCTTCCGCCACCACGATCAACGTAAATTTTTTCCCCTGCTGTTCGCGCTCGGCGATTTTTGCGCAGATGTTTTCGTAGCGAAACGGAATTTCAGGAATCAGAATGATGTCACCGCCGCCGGCGATGCCCGCGTGGGCGGCAATCCAGCCGGTGTAACGTCCCATCACTTCAAGCACCATCACGCGATTGTGGCTTTCGGCCGTTGTGCGCAAACGGTCGAGCGCATCCGTGGCGCAGGCGACGGCCGAGTCAAAACCAAACGTGATGACCGTGGCTTCAAGATCGTTGTCGATGGTTTTGGGAACGCCCACCAGGCGAACGCCCTGCTCGAACAGTTGCTGCGCGATGGTGAGCGATCCGTCGCCGCCCACGCACACCAGCGCGCGCAAACCGAGCTGGTCGAAATTCCGTTTTGCCCGGTCGAGAATCTCCGTCGGGATTTTCCTGACCTCGCCGTGTCCGGTCTTTGCCGCGAACCGTCCCTTGTTCGTGGTGCCGAGGATGGTGCCGCCCAGGAGAAGCAAGCCGTCCATCTCGTGATAGTTGAGGCTCCGGTAACGCAGATCGAACAGGCCTTCGTAGCCGTCGAGGAAGCCGATGGTTTCCCAGCCGCGCTTGGCCGCGGCCTTGACCACGGCGCGGATGACCGCGTTCAGTCCGGGACAATCACCTCCGCCGGTGAGGATACCGATGCGTTCGCTCATACCAGCGCGCATCGTAGCGGACAATCCGCAATCGGCAACCGGCAATCGGCGATCAATTTACTCCCACTCGATCGTTCCCGGCGGTTTGCTGGTGATGTCGAAGACGCAGCGGTTCACGCCTTTCACTTCGTTGACGATGCGGTTGGAAATTTTTTCGAGCAGTTCATACGGCAGCCTTACCCAATCGGCGGTCATGCCGTCCTGCGATTCCACCACGCGCAGCGCGATGGTGTAATCGTAAGTCCGCTCGTCGCCCATCACACCGACACTGCGCACCGGCAGCAGCACCGCGAAGCTCTGCCACACCTTGTAATACCAGCCGCTCGATTTCATCTCTTCGACGACGATGGAGTCGGCGTTGCGCAGGATTTGGAGACGGTCCGCCGTGACTTCGCCCAGGATGCGCACGGCCAGGCCCGGACCGGGGAACGGCTGGCGATGAACGATTTCCTTCGGCAATCCGAGTTCGAGTCCGAGTTGGCGCACTTCGTCTTTGAACAGGCATTTCAACGGCTCGACGAGTTTGAATTTCATCTTCTTCGGCAGGCCGCCGACGTTGTGATGGCTTTTGATCATCGCCGCCGGGTTGCCGGCGATGGGCACCGATTCGATCACGTCAGGATAAAGCGTGCCCTGCGCCAGAAATCTGTAGTGGGACAGGCTTCCAGCCTGTCTTCCTCCAGCGCGCCTTCCCTTGGACAGGCTGGAAGCCCATCCCACTGCCGCCTGAAAAACTTCGATGAACGTCCGGCCGATGATCTTGCGTTTGCGTTCCGGGTCGGTCACACCCCTGAGCCGCGCGAGAAACAGTTTCGACGCGTCTTCGTAGAGCAGCCTGATGCGGAAGTTGCGGCCGAACACTTCCTGCACCACTTCGGCCTCGCGCGCGCGGAGCAGCCCGTTGTTGACGAAAATGCAGGTGAGCTGGTCGCCGAGCGCCTTGTGAATCAGCGCCGCCGCCACGCTGGAATCGACCCCGCCGCTCAGCCCGAGGATGATTTTTTCGCCGCCGACCTGCGCGCGGATTTCCGCGACGGCCTGCTCGACGTAGTTGCGCATGGTCCAGTCTTTGCCGCAGCCGCAGATTCCATGAACGAAGTTGCTGTAAATCTCGCGCCCGCGCGGCGTGTGGACGACTTCGGGATGAAACTGCAGACCGTAAAAATTCGTCGCGCGGTTCTCGATGGCCGCATAATCCGAATTCTCCGTGGTGGCCACGGAAACAAATCCCTTCGGCAACCGGGTGAGTTTGTCTCCGTGCGAATTCCAGACCTGCAGCGTCTCCGGCAGGTCGTTAAAGAGCGGACACGAACCATCGCGGACGATCAACGTGCCTTTGCCGAATTCCCGTTTCCGGCCGGGCTCGACCTTGCCGCCCAGAAAGTGGGCCAGGATTTGAACGCCGTAACAGATGCCGAGGATCGGAATGCCGAGCTTGAAAATATTTTTATCCGGCAGCGGCGCGTCCTCGGCATAGACGCTGGCCGGACCCCCTGACAGGATGAGGCCGCGGGGCTTGAGCGTCGCGATTTCCTTCGCCGGGGTGTCGTAGCGCAGGAGGGTGGAATACACGTTGCACTCGCGGATGCGGCGCGCGATGACCTGCGTGTATTGGGAACCGAAATCGAGAATGACAATCTGCTCGTTCATCCGAAATGAAGGGGAAGTGTTTGCCTGCAACGATGAACTTTGGCGAGAGGAAAATGGAGGCGCCCTCTCGGCACGAGCGCATCTTGATACTGCCCCCGGAGCGCCGGTCTCCGACCCGGCGGGTATTCTAAAGCACCCGAAACGCGCCGGATCGGAGATCGGCGCTCCGCGGTGCCAGTCGAGTCGGGGCAGTGTCAAGAAGCGCCTCTCGGCACCCAGCGCCAATTCATGAGAGCTTTTTTCAGGGACGGGTTCTTCTTGGTTGCCCGTTCAGAGAACGCTCCGACCGCAAATCCTCTCTGCGGTCTTCGCGCCTCCGCGGTGAAAAATGAAACCGCCGAGACGCGAAGAGCGCAGAGTAATCTATGAACCGGTCGTTGAGACTACTTCGGCACGACCTTTACCGTGCCGGTGCTTGCCTCGTAAACAATCTTCATCCCGTAAGGCGGTTCGGGCAGGCGGGGCATGTATTTTTCGGTGACGAGTTCGTTGAGGTCTTTTGGATAGCGCCCCTCGGTGACGTTGAATTGCTGCACCGCCTGGTTCAGCGCCACGGTGTCGATGGTCTTTTCCGAGCTTTTCTTGGCTTTGGCAATCGCGCCGAGGTAATCGACCGGCGCAGTCACCGGATTGCCGCTGGAGTAATTCTCGTTGGTCGCCGAAGCGGTGGGTTTCGCCTCTTTTTTACTGCAGCCAACTACGGCCAGGACTAAAAGCAGCGAAAACAGGACTGTATTTTTCATAACAAACGAAACGTGCGCCAGAGCCCCAGGAAAAGCAAGCTTCATGGAAGCGAACAGCTCCGAAGATTAAGCGGCGGGAGGCCACCGCCGCAAAAAGACAAACAGGCCGGGCGGTCGCCCGGCCTGTCAAACCGTCGAATATATCCGTTACTTCTTCGGCGCCGCAGGCGCATTCGTTGCCGGCGGTGAGGACATATCCCCGCTATCGCTGCACGCAACGAAGAACGTGACGCTGACCAACGCCAGGAACAGATATGTAATGAGCTTTTTCATGGCGCCAGTTTAGCCGCCGACCTTGATACGCCAAGCGGTTTTTTCAGGTTTTTTCGGGCCATTGTTTCACCAGTTCACGCGCGCGCTCAATCAGTTCGCGGTCGGCGGCAAGGTTCCCGAAGCGGAACGGCGGCAGGCCGCTCTGCTGATGGCCCAGGAGCTCACCGGGCCCGCGCTGCTTCAGGTCTTCTTCGGCAATGCGGAAGCCGTCGGTGGTTTCTTCGAGCACCTTCAACCGTTGCCGCGCCTCCGGCGTTTCAATGTCGGCCACCAGGACGCACCAGGATTGGTGGGCGCCGCGCCCGATGCGTCCGCGCAGTTGATGCAATTGCGCCAGACCGAACCGCTCGGCGTTTTCAATCAACATCACCGTGGCGTTCGGCACGTCCACACCCACTTCAATCACCGAAGTCGCCACCAGCACGCGAATGCGGTTGGCGCGAAAGTCCGCCATCACGCGCTCCTTTTCTTCCGGTTTGAGCCGTCCGTGCAGCAGGCCGACCTGGAAGGGCGCGAATTCCTTCCGCAGCTTTTCACGCTCTTTTGTGACCGCTTTGAGTTCGTCGTTGTCGGATTCCTCGACGCGCGGATAAACCGCGTAAGCCTGGCGGCCCTCCTTCAATTTGCCGCGAATGAACTCGAAAACCTTCGGCAACCGGTCTGCCGCGCGGACGAACGTTTTGATGCGCCCGCGGCCGGCGGGAACCTCGTCGATCACGGAAATGTCGAGGTCGCCGTAGAGCGTGAGGCCCAGGGTGCGCGGGATCGGCGTCGCGGTCATCACCAGCAGATGCGGGTAACGGCCTTTGCGCACCAGCTTCTCGCGCTGCGTCACGCCGAACTTGTGCTGCTCATCGATGATGACCAGGCCGAGGTTGTCCGGAGCGAAGCCGGACTCAATCAACGCATGCGTGCCGATCGTCGAACGCGGAATCAGCCGGACGGTTTCCTTCGGCGTTCGACGTTCGACGTGCGGTGTTCGATGTTCTCCGGCTGCCCGTCCGCAGTTCCACCTGGATTTCCAATGGGTTGAACCAGCGGCTGAACGTTTGAAAATGCTGCTCGGCCAATATTTCGGTGGGCGCCATCAGCGCGACGTTGAAACCGCTTTCGAGCGCCATCAGCGTGCTGCAGGCGGCCACGACGGTTTTGCCCGCACCCACGTCGCCTTGCAGCAAACGGCGCATCGGCTGCGCTCCGGCCAGGTCATGTCGGATTTCCCGCAGCACTTTGGTCTGAGCCTGGGTGAGCGCAAAGCCGAGTTGTTTGAGAAACGGTTTGATGAAGCGGTTGTCGCCGGCGCACGGCAGGCCTTTTGCGTTCGCCTGCAGCTTTCTGCGCCGGCGCTGAATCTCAAACTGCAGATCGAGGAACTCATCCAGGGCAAGTCTTTGCCGCGCGATTTCAACGTCGGGCATCGTTTCTGGAAAATGAAGCATGTGGATCGCGTTGGCACGCGTCGGGAGGTTTGGAGTTCCGCCTTCAGCCGCCTCCAGCCGGTCGCGTGGGCGGACCGGAGGAGGTTCACGGGAAGCCCCCTTACGCCTCGACCATGCATCGGGACCGTGAACGGTGGGGCGTGACTCCGTCGAGCCCTGATCGCCCAACGACAGAAAATCAGGGCTCGA
>QHPW01000205.1:19304-19907 GCA_003219675.1 Verrucomicrobiota bacterium | reverse complement strand
GCCTTCGGTGAGCGGATAAATCGGCACGATCCGATTGAGGTGAATGAAGTTCTCCTCGCCGGGCTCGACGGTTTCGGTTTCCGGATGGTCGAGGGTGCGCGGTCTCAGCGTGTTGAGTTTGCCGTGGACCAAAACCTCGTCGCCAGGCTGGAAGTATTTCTCCATGAACGGCAGGTTCCACCAGCGGCAATGGAGGCGGCCGGTGCCGTCGCTGAGAATGAACTCGAACACGGACTTGCTGCCGCCGCGCCAGCGTTTGACGCCTTGCGCGATGATCCGGCCGCGCGTCGCGGCGGCTTCGCCCAGCCGCAATTCGGCAATGGAACAGAAATGCCGGCGGTCTTCGTGGCGGCGCGGCGGGTGCAGCAACAGATCGCCGACGGTGTGAATTCTGAGCCGCGCGAGTTGGGCGGCGCGTTCGGGGCCGACGCCCCGCAGCGTTGTCAACGGCGCGTCGAGCGGATTGGCGGGCGGCGAATTTGGCACAAGAGGATTTATAGAGGAACGAGGCCGGCCTGGAAAAGGCAGAACACAGGGACAGCAACTTTCAACTTTGAACTTTAAACATTGAACCTAAGCTCTGGCGCGATGGCGATTGACCCT
>QHPW01000205.1:7721-19291 GCA_003219675.1 Verrucomicrobiota bacterium | reverse complement strand
CTGACTCTGTCGCGCTGGCTGGCGCAGACGTTGGGACAACTGGAAGGACGCGCATGGCGGTTGTCGCACCCGCTGCTGGGCGCGTATCGGCTGGCCGCGCAGATCGCGCACGACCGTCAAATCTGGTTGAAACGCCTGGTGACACCGCCGGCGGCTTACCTCGAAGCGCCTTGCTGCCGCGCTCCTTTGCTGCCGTTGCTCACGCGCGACGTTCTGGAATCGGGGTTGGTTTGCCAGAATTGCTCTGCCACCGCAGTGCCGTTTGAAGAAATCTCCGCAGAGATTCAGTCCATAGTCAAATTGTGGGCGGAGGAATACGCGCCGGTGCACGCGGTGGCGCACTGGGAGGACCGGCAGCGGAAGAGCGCAGGGGACTACGACCGCGCCTACGACAACGCCGCCCGGGAAGCCGAACGTTTGCTGGCGCAAGCGGGCGCGCAAATCGCGCCGAGGTTTTTGGAATTTTATCCGGCGCTTGTCTGGGAGGACCAGGATGAATGTCTGGAAGTGCGTCCGGAGGACATTCCGCTTTGAAGTGGAGCCGGGCCCAGGTTCAACATCCAACGTTCAACATTCAACGGTTGGGCGTTCGCTGTTCGATGGGAAACTGCCGAGGAACCGGGTGGGGCGAGACTCCGTCGAGCCCTGATTTTCTGTCGTTGGGAGACCAGGGCTCGACGGAGTCTCGCCCCACCGGTCAAGTGCCAGTTAGCGATTGTCCTCTGCGCCATGCGCGTGGTAATAATCGAACATGAAGAAATTCTTCAAATGGGTGTTCCGAGTGATCCTGGTTGTGGTTCTGCTTGTGCTGGTGCTTATTCTGTTTCTGGATCCGATCGCGAAATCTCTGGCGGAAAGACAAATCCGGGCGCAAACCGGCCTCGACGCGAAGGTCGATAAGCTTTCAATCGGTCTGAGAACACCCACGGTCGCCGTGTTGAATTTCAAATTATACAACCCGCCCGAATTCGGCGGCTCGACTTTCATCGATATTCCCGAACTGCGCGTTCAATACGACCTGCAGGGCCTGCGCTCGAAGAAGGTCCGCTTGAACCTCGTGCGACTGAACCTCGGCGAGTTGCACATCGTCCAGAACAAGGACGGTAAGACCAACCTGCGGGCTTTGCAGGAGCGGCAAAAACAGAAGCCCTCGCCAACCTCCGGGGAATCCAAAGTGCAATTCGAGGGTATCGACACACTGACGCTTGCCATCGGGCGGTTGAAATTCACCAGCGAAAAAAATCCGGCTCTCAACGAGGAAATCTACGTCGGTTATAAAAATGAAACCGTCAAGAACGTGAAGTCCTGGAAAGACCTGGAGCCGCTGATCGCCAGGCTCCAGCTCGAAAAAGAGGTGAAATTCCTTTCCCAAGACCTGCTGAAACCGGGAACCAACGTCCTCCAGGATGTGACTCGGCCTGCCGAAAAGGAAGTCCCCAAAGCAGTCGATGAGGGGACGGACCCGCTCAAGAAAAAGTAGCGGCCAGCTGCCATCAGGGGCGGAATCTTCCCGGCGCGGTTAAATCTTCACTTTGAATTCCTCGCCGCGTTTGAGCGACAACGCGAACCCGCTCATGAGTTCGGGAATCTTCTCCAGATCCTTCAAGCTCACCAGCTCCACCGGCGAGTGCATGTAGCGGTTGGGCAGACTGATGAGCGCGCTGGGAATCCCGCCGCGGGTCCAGAATATCACATCCGTGTCCGTGCCGCTGGTCGCCGACATCGCTTCGTGTTGCAGGTCGATTTTCAGTTGTTTGGCGACCGCCTCGATGCGCGCGACGACCGCGGGATGATTGCAGGCGCCGTGCGTGACCGTCGGGCCCTTGCCGATTCTCACGTCGCCGTGCTGCGGCTTGTTCACCGTCGGGTAATCCGTCGCGTGCGTCACGTCCACGACCAGCGCCAGATCCGGTTTGAGCGAGTACGCAATCTGCCGGGCGCCCAACAGGCCCACCTCCTCCATGATGTTCGAGACGGCGCAGATTTCCGCGTTCAACTTGCGTTTGGACTCGTGCAAGCGCCGAAGCCCCTCGGCCACGGCGAAGGTGCCAATGCGATTGTCAAAGGCGCGCGCCACCGCCAGATCATTTCGCAGCAACTCAAATTCGTCGGCCAGCGTAATCGGGTCGCCGATGCGCACCAGTTTCTCCGCTTCCTTGCGACCTCCGGCGCCGATGTCGATGAACAAATCGTGGATCTGCGGCAGTTTGCGCTGCTTGTCCAGCTTGGCCAGGTGCGGCGCCACATTTCCAACGACGCCTTTCACCGGTCCATTGCGGGTGTGAATGACGACGCGCTGCGCCTTGGTGATCGCCGCGTCGATGCCGCCGAGCTTCCGGACGTAGATGAAGCCCTCGTCGTTGATGTAGTTGACGGTCATGGCGATTTCGTCCGCGTGCGCCGCCAGCATCAACCGCGGCGAACCGCCTTTGTTCAGCAGGGCGACGCAGTTGCCGTAGGCGTCCGAAAAAGTTTCGTCGGCGAATGGCTTCACGTAATCGAGCCAGACGCGTTGGCCGCGCACCTCGTGGCCGGAGGGGCTGGGGGTGTTGACGAGCTTTCTGAGGAAATTCAATGTCGCTTCACGCATGGGGCGGACTATGAAGTTCAAAGTTTGAAGTTCAAAGTGCAAAGTTACCCGGCGCTCCATCACGGCGCATCTTGACACTGCCCCCGGAGCGCCGGCCTCCGGTCCGGCAGCATTGCCCGATCCTGCGCCGGAACCGCCGGGTCGGAGACCGGCGCTCCGCCTGCGGGTGGCCCGTTGGTGGCAGTGTCATGATACGCCCTATTCCTTGCGGTTTGTGTTTCGCACCTCGACACCCTGCATTGCATTTGTTACGAACTCCCCGTGCATCGCGAGTCCCTTAAAAATGCCGGCCGCATCGTCGTGAAGCTGGGGACCGGCGTCCTCACCGACGGCCGCAAGCAGCTCGACGTCGCCCAGGTGGAGCAACTGGTCGAGCAGATCGCGACCCAGCGCAAAGCCGGCAAAGAAATGGCGCTGGTGACTTCCGGGGCCGTCGGGGCCGGCATGGGCGCGTTGGGCTATGAGAAGCGGCCGACGGAACCGGCGGAATTGCAGGCCTGTGCCGCGGTAGGCCAATCACGATTGATGACGACGTATGAAAAGTTGTTCTCGAAGTTCGACCTCAAGGTCGCCCAGGTCCTGCTCACGCACGACGATTTGGAGCACCACGAGCGCCATCTCAATGCGCGCAACACCCTGGTCACGCTGCTGAGCCGCGGCGTGGTCCCGATCATCAACGAAAACGACGCCGTCTCGTTCACCGAGTTGAAATTCGGCGACAACGACAAACTTTCCGCGCTGGTGGCCTGCCTGTTGCCCGCCGATTTGCTGGTGGTCCTGACGACCGTCAATGGCGTGATCGAAAATTTCGGCAAAGCGAACCCGAAGACGCTCTCGATCATCGAACAGGTGGACGAACGGATCGAGAAACTGTCGGGCGGAACCGACAGCGCCATCGCCGTGGGCGGGATGGCTTCAAAAATTCACGCCGCAAAGGTCGTTACGCGCTCCGGCATCCCCCTGGTCATTGCGTCCGGCAAAAAGAAAAACGTGCTCGACGCAATCCTGTCAGGCAGCGACGAGGGAACATTGTTCATTCCCCAGGCGACCCGGCTCAAAGGCCGCAAGCGTTGGATCGCCTTCTTTCATCATCCCAAAGGGGCGCTGTTTGTGGATGACGGGGCGAAAAAGGCGCTGCGTGAAAAGGGCCGGAGCCTGCTGCCGCCCGGCATCGCGCGCTGCGAAGGGGAGTTCGCCGCCGGCGAAGTGGTGCGCATTTGCGATCTGGATGGCACTGAATTCGCGCGCGGCATTGCTGATTTTGGCTCGAACGAAATCAAGGCGCGCCGGCTTCAGCGCGTGGAAGTGGTGCATCGCGACAATCTGGTTGTCCTCTAAACCCTGTGCCAACGGCAATGCCCACCCGACAAGCCTCGCGCGCGCTGGCAAAAAAACCGGTTGTTCAAGTCAACCTGACCCTGACCTCGATCATGGAGGAGGACTTGCGCAAGTGGGTCGATCGACTCGCGGTCCCGCGTCATTACGAACTCGAACACGAAGAAAACAAGAACACCGCCCTCTGGATCGCAGCCCAGTTCCAGAGCTGGGGTTACCAGGTCCAACTGCAGGGGCCGTGGTGGAACGTGGTCGCTTTGGCGAGAGAGGTGTCCGGGCCGCTCGTGCTGGTCTGCGCCCATTACGACAGCGTGGGCGGCTGCGCCGGCGCCGACGACAACGCGAGCGCGGTCGCCGCCATGCTGTCCTGCGCGAAGGTCTGCGCTTCAACCTCGCGCCGTCCGGCAGTGGGCTTTGTTTCCTTCAACCGCGAAGAGGACGGAATGCTTGGCAGCCAGGATTTCGTCCAGTGGCTTGATTCCTCCAAGGTCAAGACGAATTGCATGCACGTTTTGGAAATGGTCGGTTACGCTTCTGACCTGGCCGGCTCGCAGCGTGTCCCGCCCGGTTTGCCCGTTCGCGTGTCTGACCGCGGCAATTTCCTCGCGCTATTGGCCAATCGCGGTTCGTATCGCACGCTCGACACCCTCCTGGCTCAGGCGAGCACCTATTTGCCAGGGTTTCCCGTGGTCGGGCTGCGCGTCACGTCGGCGCAGGAAAAGTTTCTCCCGGTCCTCTTGCGCAGCGACCACGCGCCGTTCTGGCACCGCCACATGCCGGCAATCCTGTGGACCGATACCTCGGAATTGCTGGTCGCCTCCGTGCTCGCGAGCTGAGCGGTAGCAGCCGACGCAAGTCTCAGTTCAAATTCCGAAATCCGAAATCTGAAATCCGAAATTGACAGAGCCTCCTTACGCCGGCTGCTACGCAGTTTACGGTTCGTGGCCGTTGCGGACCCGGGGACCGGTCGCTCCGGTTTATGGAGAAGGCTGAGGGCGGTTCAACTGGCTGACTGAATACGTGTTGCTAAGTGGTCTATTTCATAAATACGCACACGTATGCGTATTTATGAAATAGACCACTAAGAGCTTGATCTCCCCGTGATGAAAAAAAACTCTTCGATCAACGACCTGCTGAAAGTGATGGCCCGGCTGCGCTCGCCGACCGGCTGCCCCTGGGACCGTGAGCAGGACCACATGTCGCTCCGCTTCCACGCGGTCGAGGAAGTTTATGAGCTGATGGACGCCATCGAAGCCGGCGACGATCCGGAGATGGTGGAAGAACTCGGCGATTTATTGCTCCAAGTGGTTTTTCACTGTCAATTGGCGCGAGAACGCCGGGCGTTCGATTTGGACGACGTCGCGCGGCACATCACGGAGAAGTTGATCCGCCGCCATCCGCATGTGTTCGGCGACGTGAAAGTAAAAGATGTCGATCAGGTCTGGGCGAACTGGGAGAAAATCAAGAAAGCGGAGAAGCGCGGCACGCGCCGCGCGCGGCCTTCTGCGCTCCAAAGCCGGCCTGGCCGTCCCCAGGAAAGGCAAAAGCGGGCCGAAAAAATCAGAGATCGGCCGTGCCTTGTTCGATCTCACGGCGTATGCCCAGGCGCGGGGCTGGTCCACAGAGGAGCTGTTGCGAGCGGAGACTACGAAGATCGAACGCGCCCTGCGGCGCCGCGAACAACAGTAGCCCCGCTGTCCCGCGGCTCGGTTCGGGCGTCGTATGTGTTGCCAGGAGGACGAGGACGAAGGGACGGTTCATGGAAAGAATTCCACGAAATTTTAGCGCTTTGGACCCTGAACCTGGTAGGGACGGCGCGCTGCGCCGTCCGCGCCGCGCTCAGCGGCGCAATGATGCTGCCCGCTGCTTCGCGGGCGGGGACATCGCAGCGCGATGTCCCTACCAGAGTCAGGTTCATGGGAAGCGAGCACCTCCAAAAATTGGACGTGAGTTGGGGCCATGAACCACCCCCAACCCCTCCGAGAAGGGGATTCAATGTCGGCGCGTGCTTGCCGAGTTCCCCTCCTGGGAGGGGCGAGGGGTGGGTCGGTTTATGGAAAGCCGCAGACTCGTTCGTA
Source organism: Verrucomicrobiota bacterium (assembly GCA_003219675.1). Taxonomy (GTDB): domain Bacteria; phylum Verrucomicrobiota; class Verrucomicrobiia; order Limisphaerales; family AV2; genus AV2. The sequence continues at coordinate 13,288 of QHPW01000205.1, read as the reverse complement.
GTTTAAGGGTAGGCTCGCGAGGGCGCTCGCTCCGCCGGAATCTAATGCCGGCAGTTTCCCGAATGGTTTTCCGCCTCCCGGCCCTCCAGCCATCGCCGCGCTTTTTCATAACTTTTCTTCTGCAAATAATGCAACAGCGCCGGATCCGTATCCTTCGGCAATTGCCGCGTGAGTTCGTCAATCCGGGCAAAAAACGGCAGCAGATGCGGCCGGGGACGGGCCGTGGGCATCGACTGCGCCGTTTTCTCCAGTTCAATCAACGCTTGCAAAAGGCTCTGTTCGGTCGCGGTCACGTGGATTGATTAACTCATCCGGGCTGATAAACCAAGCAGTCACATTTACGACTCATGGGAACGTTGGACGGGCCACGGTTTCTTTCCCCTCACCCCAGCCCTCTCCCTGGGGGAGAGGGAGAATCCTCCGCCGTCGTGGGGCCATGCCCGCGACGGAGTTTGCCAATGCAGCGTGCGCGAAACACGCCCCTGGCGGCGGCGGTTCCCTCTCCCCAGGGCAGAGGGTTAGGGTGAGGGAAGTCGTTGAACCGTTAAAACGTCGAGCTGTCATATTGGATTGCTCTCCGTTTGACTTCCATTGAGCTTTTTATCGTTCTTCGGCTGAGGATTGAAATGCGCAGTCCATTTCGGCGGCCCGGGCAAGCCGTTGCAAATATTCCTCGCGCGGAATCGTGGTCGCGCCGAGTTGCTCTGTGATGCGGGTCGTCAATTGAATGTCGAACAACACGAAGCCGCGGCTGTGCAAGTGTTGGATCAAATAGTATAGCGCCGCCTTGGACGCGTTGCTGACGCGGTGGAACATGGATTCGCCGGCGAAGAACCCGCCGATGGACACGCCGTAGATGCCGCCGGCGAGTTGCTTTTCCCGCCAGCATTCAACGCTGTGCGCGTGACCTTTTTTGTGCAGTCGCATGTAAGCTTCGATGAAGGCGTGGCTGATCCAGGTGCTTTCGCGCCCGGGAGCCGGCGCCGCGCAGGCTTCAACCACCTTGCGGAACGCCCGGTCGAACGTGATTTCAAAGGTGCCTTTGCGAACCAGGCGCGCCAGGCTTTCCGAAAGGTGAAACCGGTCCAGCTCGAAAATCGCGCGCGGGTCGGGCGACCACCAGGTAATCGGGTCGTCGGTCCAGGGGAAAATCCCGCTGCGATAGGCCAGCAGCAGGCGCGGCACCGACAAATCGCCCCCGAGGGCCACCAGCCCGTCAAATTCACCCCCGCGCTGAGCGGTGCGCGGATCCGGAAACCATAGACGCGTGGTGAGAACAGTTGGCACGTGCGGGTGCGTCTGGTTCAATCGTTTTGCGCCGGGGTTACTTTTGCCGTTCAAATGCGTCGAGCAGTGTCATCTGGAAGCGGCCGCAGAACTCCATTGCAGCGTAGTGTCGGAGGCTTTCGGTGGTCGGCTTGACCGGCTTGCCCTGCTTCTCATCCGGTTCGCCCAGGATGACCCAACTGCCCACGCGAATCTCGTTCAGCACCTGGAGGAGCCAGTCCATCTGTACGGTGCCGAGCGCGAGGCGATAGCCGCCGTCGGCTTCCTTAAACCGTCGCTCCTGGTTCAGCATGGCCACCAGTTGCCGCTTGTTCTCCCGCTTGCGTTCGGCCAGCGCCTCTTCAAGCAGCTTCTGGCATTCGCCCAATTCCTTTGCGCTGGCGGTTCTGCTGACACGATGATGGGCGGTTGGGATCAGCGGGTAAAGATTGAGCATCTCAAGCAGCAGACGCTTCTCGCGTTTGCTGATGTGGAACACGAAGTCCTCGCCGTCGCGCTGGATGAGTTTCACGCGTCGCGCTCCATGGTGGCGTGCAGGCTGTAGCTTTGAAGTTGGTGCACATAATGTTCCGCCCGTTCCATGCTTTCCCGCGCCAGCACGCTCTTGCCCTGATTGTGCACCTGCAACATGTGAAACTTCGCCTTCGGCCTGGGCCAGCCAAAGACGACCTGAAACACGTGCGTAACGTAGTCCATCAGATTGACGGGGTCGTCCCAGCAAATCACCAGGTACCCCGGTTCCAAGTCATTCCGCGTCCCGGTCTGCTCTCTCTTTTCGATGTCCGGCAGGACAACGGGTTCAACCGTTTCAGTCATGCCGTGAAAATATTCGAGAACCGGCCGGTTTTCAATTCCCTCCTGCCGCAGGAAAGGGCGGGATTGCGCCGTTGTGCTAATCCTTGTTGAGCGCGAACAGTCAAGCTACCTTTGGCCCATGAAAACGAACGTCCTCCTTTGGCGGAACGGCTGGCTCGATCGTGGGTTGGCGAGCGCAGCGCTTTTTCTGATCGCGTTCCTGCACGAAAATGTTGCGCTCCCGGCGGCCGACGCGGACCCGGGCGCCAAAGCCGGCGAGGCGCAGACCCATAGCGAAGCCAGGAAACCGGCTGTTCGTGTTCTCATCCTGAAGGGAACGTACGCCGATTATCCTTCCGCCCCGGAGATGGACCCGATGTCGCTGCTTCTGGGCGGGCTGGAAAGGCCGGGTTCTTTTTTTGGCCTGTGCGAAAAAATCGATGAACTGGCCGGGAACGACCAGATTCAGCACATCCTGTTCGATCTCTCGTCGCCGACGCTCCGCCTGAACCTGGCGCAGCTTTCGGAGTTGTCGCGTCACATTCACAAGCTGCGCGGCGCCCACAAGCGCACCTTCGCGTGGCTGGAAAACGCCGGCACGATTCACTACGCGATCGCCAGCGGCTGCGACACCATCTTCATGACCGACCTCGGTTCCCTCGATTTGCCGTCGCTCTCGCTCATGACGCTGCATTTCCGGGACGCGATGGATTTGCTCGGCGCCAGGGCCAGTTTTGTTCGGACCGGCGATTTCAAGGGCGCGGTCGAGCCGTTCACGCTCTCCGAAATGAGCCAGCAGCTCCGCGCGCACTACGCGGAAATGATCGGGGCGATGAATGGCGCGCTGGTTGACCAGATTTGCGAGGGACGCAAGCTGAACCGCGAACAGTTCCGCAAAATTCAGTCCGACCGCCTGTTCACACCCGCCGCGGCGCGGGAGGCGAAGCTGGTCGATGAGGTGGTTCCATTCGGCACGTCGCGTGAAAGCGTGGCCAAACTCATCGGACAGGCCGTGACCTGGGTGGAACCGCAAAAGACCAAACCGAAGCAGCTCTCCTTTTTCGAGCTGATCGGCAAAATCATGGCGGGCGCGCAGGAGAAGCGCGCGAACAAACCGGCGGTCGCCGTGCTTCATCTCGACGGCCAGATTCTCGACGGGGAACGGGAGATGCCGGAGATGCTGGTGTCCGGCCCCACGGTGAAGGCGATTGAAGAGCTGGCGTCGGACGACACGGTGCAGGCCGTGGTGGCACGCATCAATTCCCCCGGCGGTTCGGCCACCGCGAGTGAAGCGATCCGCGCCGCGCTGGAAAAGCTGGCCCGGAAAAAGCCCACCGTGATTTCGATGGGCAGCCTGGCGGCGTCGGGCGGTTATTGGATTTCGTGCGTGGGCCGGCCGGTCTATGCCGAGCCCGAAACCCTCACCGGCTCGATTGGCGTGTTTGCGTTGAAGTTGAGTTTCGGACCGTTTCTGAAGAAAATCGGCCTGAAACTCGAAAGCGTGAAGCTGGATGAATCCGCCGGCGCGATGGGGATTGATCGGGTCTGGACCTCCGCCGAACAGGAACGGATGCAGCGCCTGGTGGAAGACATCTACGACAAGTTCCTGAAATTGGTGGCGGATTCGCGAAAGCTCAAGGTCGAGCAGGTGTCGCCGATTGCCGGCGGCCGGGTCTGGTCCGGTGCGCAGGCGCAAAAGCTGGGTCTGGTGGACAAACTCGGCGGACTGGACGACGCGCTGGCGGCGGTGGCGCATGAAGCCGCGCTTGAACCGGGCTATCAGGTCATTCATCGTCCGCAGAAGAAGAATTTTTTTGAATTGTTCGATTTATTCGGCGAATCCACGGATGAAATCCGAAGCTCGCTCGACCCAACCGCAAAGAAATGGTTGCGCGCGGCCGGATTTGATCTGTCGGTTCCGTTGAATCTGGTGCGCGAAAGTATTTCCGGCCGGCCGCCGAAGGTCTGGCTGTTGGCGCCGACCGGGATGGTGATTCGCTAGAGGCGGACAGGATGGCGCGGGTTGCCCCCGGCCCGTTGCAGATGCGGCGTGATGGAGACATCGCGCCCGACCGCGTTGAAAAACGTTGGTGAGGCAAAGACCGTTTATGATGCAACCGACACAGAATTTACACGTAAAGGAAATCGTCCGTTTGCTTCCACCCCGCGCGCTGAGGTCCGAATTCCCCATGACCGAACCGGCGAACCGGACGGTCATCGAGGGCCGCGAAGCTGTGAAACGGATTTTGAGCCGGGAGGACGCGCGCCTCCTGGTCATCGTCGGCCCCTGCTCGATTCACGACGTGGACGGCGCGCTGGACTACGCGCAAAGGCTCACCCGTCTCCGCGAGGAACTGGCGGACCGGCTTTGCATCGTTATGCGCGCTTACTTCGAAAAGCCGCGCACGACCATCGGCTGGAAGGGGTTGGTCAATGACCCGCATCTCGACGGCTCCTACGATATTGAAAACGGTTTGAAGAAGGCGCGGCGACTGCTTCTGGAAATCACCGGAATGGGCCTGCCGACGGCGACGGAGTTTCTCGATCCGATTGTGCCACAATACATCGCCGACTTCGTGTCGATGCCGGTCGGGTTCAAGAATGCGACCGATGGCAGCCTGCAGATCGCCATTGATGCGATGACCTCCGCCCGTGCGCCGCACAGTTTTCTGGGCATCGACCAGGACGGCGTCACCAGCATCATCCGTACGACGGGCAATCCGCACGGCCATGTCGTTTTGCGGGGCGGGCGATTGCAGGCGAATTACGACCCTGAGAGCATCGCCGCCGCTGTGGGTAGCTTGAAGAAAGCCGGGTTGTCATCGGTGCTGATGGTGGATTGCAGTCACGCCAACTCCGGCAAACAACACGCGCGCCAGGAGGAGGTCTGGAAGAGCGTCATCCACCAACGCGGTTCCGGAAACACGGCGTTAATCGGCCTGATGGTCGAAAGCTACCTGGAGGAAGGCAACCAGCCGATACCAAAACAACCGGCGGATCTGCGTCACGGCATTTCCATCACCGACGCCTGCGTCGGCTGGGAAACGACCGAACGGATGCTGCGGCACGGGCACGAAGTGATGGGCAAATCGGAGAAGACCGCCGGCGCGCTCCAGTCGTAGCGGCCGCCGAGTTGGCGCAGAGTGTTCGAGTCTACGGTTAGACCTCCTCCAGCTTCCCTGTGCTGTCGCCGACGCGTTGGGCGGGGACGCTCATCCGGTCGAGCATGGAGAGGTAGAGGTTGGTCATCGGCGTTTCCTTGTCGAGCTTCAGGTGGCGACCTGGTGTAACCGCGCCGCCGCCGCGACCGGCCAAAAGAATCGGCAGGTTATCATGGTTGTGCCGGTTGCCGTCGCCGATGGCTCCGCCATAAACAATCATGCAGTTGTCGAGCAGCGTGCCGTCGCCTTCCTTGACGGATTTCAATTTGCTCAGGAACCGGGCGAATTGCTCCATGTGGAAATGGTTGATCTTGGCGATTTTTT
>QHPW01000205.1:0-7659 GCA_003219675.1 Verrucomicrobiota bacterium | reverse complement strand
GTCGTCGCCATCGTGCGCGGTGATGAAGGTGGCGACGCGGGTGGTGTCGCTTTGGAACGCCAGCGCCATCATGTCATACATCAACCGCAAGTGCTGTTCATACTGCTTCGGAATCCCTGTCGGCCTGGCAAAATCCGGCTGCGACGCGGCGAATTTCTCGGCCTGTTGGATGCGCTGCTCCAGTTCGCGAACGGCGGTGAGATATTCGTCGAGTTTGTGCCGGTCGGTATAGCCGAGTTTCGACTTCAACCGGCTGGCGTCTTCGGTCACGAAGTCGAGGATGCTCTTGTTGTAGAGATCGCGTTTTGCGCGGTTCTCTTCGGTTTCCCCTTCGATGCCGTTGGAGAAAAGCCGGTCGAAGACCAGGCGCGGATCAACCTCCGGCGGCATCGGCGTCGATTCGGTTTTCCAGGAGAGATTGAACTGATAGGCGCAACTGTAGCCCGAATCGCATTCGCCGGCGATGCGGCCCTTGTCACAGCTCAATTCGAGCGAGGGCAGGCGCGTGAATCTGCCGACTTTTTCAGCGGCAATCTGGTCCACCGAAACGCCGGCCTTGATATCCGCGCCCTTGGTCTTGCGCGCCTGACAGCCGGTGAGGAAGGTGGCGGAGGCCCGGGCGTGGTCGCCGGGCCCGTCGCCGTGCGGACGGGCCTTGTCGTGCGCCAGACCGCTGATGACCTGGAAATCCTTCTTGAGCGTTTCCATCGGCTGGAGGATGTAAGGCAATTCATAATCGGCTCCGACGGTCTTCGGCGTCCAGTCCTCCATGTTCGCGCCGTTCGGAATGTAAATGAAGGCCATGCGGCGCGGGAAGGATCTGTCGGCTTCGGTTGCGCCTGCGGCCAGCAATTTCGCTGGCGGCAGCATGGCTTCAAGCATTGGCAGGGCAATAACTGTTCCCAACCCTTTCAAGAAGGTCCGTCGTGGAATTTGCCAGGTCCTGTGCATAAGTTCTTTTTTGCCGGTTAACTGACGAGATTATCCCGGAAAAACTTCAAACACAAGCGCCGTTTTTCAAACGGGCGCTCCTTGACAACTGCCCCCGGCTCGACTGGCACCGCGGAGCGCCGATCTCCGATCCGGCGCATTTCGAGGGCTTTTGAATACGTGCCGGATCGGAGACCGGCGCTCCGCAAGATGCGCCGTTTTTTTCAAACGGGCGCACCTCGGCTGCATCTCGCAAGATTTCCGAAGACCCTCACTCTGTCTCCCCATCCGATGGGAGAAGGCGGCTTCAGGCCGGATGAGGGGAATACGTGCGTCACATCGTCACATCAGCCTCTCGTGCGTCGGTTCCAGAGGGCCAACACTGCGCTGCCACCGAGTTTTTGCCCACAGCCTCTCGTGCCTGCCTGGTCTATTCATGATCTCGCTCCGAACTGTAACCGCGAACCACGCCAAATACACGAAAAGGATCCGCGTATTGCGCGTGGTCCGCGGTCAAAAAATCTGGCCTCCAAACCTACCATGCTTGTAGTCATACGAACGCTTCAATACGCTGGAAAGTGTCGCACCTCATCGCGCCGCCTGCGCCAACCGGGCTTCTTCGCCGCGACGCAACTCGAACGGCGCACTCTTCACGATTTCCAGAATCAGGGAGGAGAATTTGTAACGGCCTTTAGCCAGCCGCCCGGTGATCTGATCCACCGCGCACTTGTCGTAATACTCCAGGCCGCGTCCCAGCGCGTAGGTCAACATCTTTTCCGTGAGGCAACGCACGAAGTCGTCGCGTTTGCGTTTGAGCAGAAGGGTCTTCAAATCATCCGGGCCGTTGAACGATTCGCCCGAGACCAGTTTGCCGGCGGGGTCGATGGAGAAATCGCCCTCCTTGTCGCGCCATTCGCCGATGCCGTTGAAATTTTCCAGGCCGAAGCCAATCGGGTCCATGCGCGCGTGACACACGGCGCACGTCGGGTTCACGCGATGCTGTTCCATTCGCTGGCGAAGCGTGCCGGTGAGCGCGGCGTCCTTGCCTTCCTTGAACTCCGGCACATCGGGCGGCGGCGGCGGCGGCGGGGCGCCGAGGAGGTTTTCGAGCACCCATGTCCCGCGCTTGACCGGCGAGGTGCGCGTCGGCGTGGAGGTGATGGTGAGAATGCTCGCCTGCGCCAGCAAACCACCGCGATGAGTTCCCTTCAAGGACACACGCTGGAAGTCGTCGCCCTCGACACCTCGAATGCCGTAAAGTCGGGCGAGCCGCCGGTTGACGAAACTGAAGTCCGCGTCCAGAAATTCGAGGACGCTGCGGTCCTGTTGCAGGATGTCGGTGAAGAACAACTCGGTTTCCTTCGCCATCGCGGCGCGGAGGTCGTCATCGAATTCGGGGAAAAGCTTTTTGTCCGGCGCCGCGAGTTTCAAGTTGCGGAGTTGCAACCATTGACCGGCGAAATTGTCCACAAAGGCCCGTGCCTTCGGGGCTTTGAGCATTCGTTTGATCTCCGGTTCCAGATTCTTTCGCAGCGCCTTGCGCCCCGCCAATGCGAACAGCTCGTCATCCGGCATGCTGCTCCACAGGAAATACGAAAGCCGCGACGCCAGCGCGAATTCATCCACCGGGTGAACCGCGGCGGGGTTGTCCGGCTCCGGCTGCAACTCGCCGCGAAACAGGAACCCGGGTGAAACCAGGACCGCCTCCAACGCCACTTTGACGCTCTGCTCGAAGCTTTCACCGTTTTTGTCCGCCAAGGTAAACAGCTTTATCAGGCGGCTCACTTCCTCCTCCGTCACCGGCCGGCGAAAAGCGCGCGTGGCGAATCGCCCCACGATTTCGCGGGCGACTTGGGTTTTCGTTTCCGGCGCCGGTTGACGAAAGAAGATGCGTTTGTGGGTTTCTGGCAGGACCGGCGGCTGCGAAGGATCGGTGTCCACAACCTCGAGATAGTGGATCACCAGGTTGCGGTCCCGGTTTTTGGGGTTCGGGTCCTTCGGATTTCGATAATTGTTCAGATACGCCGCGGCGAACTTGTGCGGGCCTGCCTCGACTTGCAGGCGCATTTCGTAAATTTCCGGCGCCGGTTCCTCCGCTTTCACGTCGAATTTCTTCAGTTCCTTGTCATCCAGACTGAACGACATGCGAGCCGGCTCCGGTCCGGCCTGTTCGCCGTGGGCTTTGGCGCGAAGAATGTATTCGCCGGCGTGCGGAAACTTTACGGTCGCAAAAATATTTCCTTCCCGACCCAGGCGCTTGATTCCCTCACCCAGCGATTCACCCGGCGCTGTCCCGTCAAGTTCATCCGCGTTGAAATGCTGCAGCGGTTTGGCCTTCATGTCCGTGACGATGGCCTTGTTCAGGACTTTTTGCGCCGCGGCGAGATATTTTTCCAACAGCACCGGCGGCAGCGACAACACATCGCCGATGTTGTCGAAGCCGTAACCGGAATCGTCCGCCGGAAAATCGTCCGCCGGTTGAAAATCCACGCCGACGAGATCGCGAATGGTGTTGTTGTATTCGGCCCGGTTGAGCCGCCGGAGGGTGACGCGACCCGGGTCGGGATGGTCGCAGTCGCACTTGAAAATCTCGGATTGAATCCAGGCGGTGATCAGCGCGCGTTCCTCCGCTGTGGGCTGCGGTTTTTTTTCGGGCGGCATCTCATGCGCCTGGAGGTTCTTCATCACCTTTTCAAACACCCTCCGGTCGCGGATCACCGATGTTTCGTTCTCGTAAATCCGCAAATCGAGGTCGCCCTTCTTCTTTTCGCCATGACAACCGTAACAATATTTGGCGAGCACCGGCTTGATCCGCGTCTGAAAAGCGGCGTCGCCGGCCGGCGGATTGCCCCTGGTTTTACCCGAAGTTCCGGCACTGGCCGGCTCCCGGGTCATCTGGAAGCCCAGGGTCATCAGACAAAGCAAACTGGCCGCGCGCGTGGTCATGACTTCATGGTTGACGACAATCTAACCGGTTTTATTGCCGTTTTCTTCATAAAAATTCGGCGGCTTGGGAACGCCAAAAATTTACTGGCGGGTTTTGCGGCCTTCTGGAATTTTGTCGCAACCGATGAAGATCGAAGCGTGCGCGATTCTGGCTGCACTTTTATTTCATTCGCTTTCTGTGTCTGCACAGCAAGGCGAAACCGCGGCGGCGGCCGGCTTTAGCAAGGACATCGCGCCGATTCTGACGAAAAAATGCGTTGCTTGCCACGGCCCGGAGAAGTCCAAAGGCCGGTTCCGCCTCGACACCTTCGAGTTTTTGATGAAAGGCGGCGAAAGCAAATCCGCGTCGGTCGTGCCGGGACAACCCGCGCAAAGCGAGCTTTTCCGCCGTCTCACCGCCCGGGACGAAGACGACCGCATGCCGCAGAAAGACGACCCGCTTCCCGCCGCCCAGATTTCGCTGATTGAGCAGTGGATTAACGCCGGCGCGAAATTCGACGGCCCGGACCCCAAGGCTCCTCTGGTCACACTCATTCCGAGAGCGCCGCATCCGGAGCCTCCCTCAAGTTATCACCATCCAGTGCCCATCCTGGCGCTGGCTTTCAATCCGGACGGCACGGAGTTGGCCGCCGGCGGCTACCACGAAATCACCATTTGGAACCCGAATGAGGGCACACTTCTGCGCCGGATCAAGAATGTCGCGCAACGAACCCACAGCCTCGATTACAGTCCGGACGGTGCGTTGCTCGCCGCGGCCGGCGGGTCGCCCGGTCAATGGGGCGAGGTGGCTGTCTTCAATCCAACCAACGGCGCGCGCGTGAGGGTCCTCGGGGCCATGCCCGATACCGCCCTCACCGTGAGCTTCAGTCCGGACGGCTCTCGCCTTGCGGCGGGTGGCGCGGACAATTCCCTTCGCGTTTACGACGTCGGGTCATGTCGATTGCCTGGAGCGGCGATGGAACGCGCCTCGCCTCGGCCAGCCGCGACCGCACCGCTCGGGTTTACGACGCAAAGACGGGCGATTTGGAAACGAGCTACACCGGTCATCAAGGGCCGGTGTTTGCGGTGGCGTTCAGCGGGGACGGCCAGCGGGTTTACTCCGCCGGGCGCGACAAAAAAATTCACGTCTGGGACGCAAAGGAAGGGAAGGAAGCCGGCCAGATTGGAGGCTTCGACGATGACATTTTCAAACTGCTCGTAAGCGGGAATTGGATTTTGAGTTGTTCGGCCGACAAAAAAATCCGGCAACATTCCGCGGACAAAAGAGAACTACTTCGAACCTTGGCCGGCCATAACGACTGGGTTTATTCGCTCGCGGTTGACGGAAAATCAAAACGCCTGGCCAGCGGCAGCTATGACGGCGAAGTGCGCGTTTGGAATCTCGAGGATGGGCAGTCGCTGGCCGCGTTCATCGCCGCGCCGGGCTATCCTGCCGCTGGAGAAACGGTTCGGGCCTCGACCCGTGAATGACCGGCGATTGGTTTAAACCATAAACTGCGTAGCAGCCGACGTAAGGCTCAGTTCTGACAGAGCCTCCTTACGTCGGCTGCTACGCAGTTTAGGGCTGCTGGCCGCTGCGGTGGGGCGAGACTCCGTCGAGTCCTGATCTCCCAACAACAGAGAATCAGGGCTCGACGGAGTCTCGCCCCACCCGGTTCATGGTCCCGATACGCTTCCGATCTTTTGGGATTGGAGTTCGCCCGCGCTGGACTTTCAAGGCGGGACAGTGGGGCCAAGACTGGACTTGTATTTTCAACCTTTTGAGGTAGCTATTATGTATTAGCCCGACAACTTTTGAAAGGCAGATCATGCATAATCAGAATTCACTCACGTTCCGACGCCCAATCGCGAAACAATTCGGCGCCTTCACCCTGATCGAACTGCTCGTGGTCATTGCCATCATCGCGATTCTGGCGGGGCTGCTGTTGCCCGCGTTGGCCAAGGCCAAGACCAAGGCCCACGGCATTATGTGCATGAACAATCACAAGCAACTGGCCCTGGCGTGGCGGATGTATGCGGACGATAACATCGATCGTGTTCCTTACGCCTATATGAGTCCCGGAAGCCCCAGACAATACCAGGCGTGGGTTCAGGGAATTCTTGACATTGCGACTTCAGGCAATCCCGCAGGTGCAAACACAAATCTCTTGTACTTGACGGAGTACTCCCCTTTGGCTGCCTACTCGGGCAAAAACGCCGCCATTTTCAAGTGCCCGGCGGACAAAAGCGTTGACCGCGGAAGCAAGAAACCGCGGGTGCGCAGCATGTCCATGAACAACTGGGTGGGTGGCAACGGTGATGATTTGAAGAACCTGGCAGGCTACTGGGACGCCGGCGGGCCCTGGCGGGTTTACACCAAGTTCAGCGAGATGCTTGATCCGGGGCCAACCATGACTTGGGTTCTTTTGGACGAGCGGGAGGACAGCATCAACGACGGTTATTGGGTCACGCTCATGCAGGGATATCCGGACCAGCCTCAATTGCAGAAAATCGTCGATTATCCGGCCAGCTACCACAACCGCGCTGGCGGCTTTTCCTTCGCCGACGGGCATAGCGAAATAAAAAAATGGCAGGACTCCCGTACCACACCCAATCTCAAGTCAGGCCAGTCGCTTCAGTTGAATGTCGCCTCGCCGAATAACCGCGACGTTTTGTGGCTGCAGGAACGATGTACCCGCAAGGTGAAAGGATAGGGCTTTGTTTACCGGTCGTTCCAAGAGTTCGACGCCACGCTCACAAGCCCTTGCGACTAAATTTGAAAATCCACCGGGCGCGCCAGTTTGTTCAGCACTTTGATCTGCACATCCTCGTAAATCACCAGCGAATTGGCCGGGATGCTGTGGGTTAAAAACACGTTCGCCCCAATGGTGCTGCCTTCGCCCACCACCGTGTCGCCCCCCATGATCGTCGCTCCGGCATAGATCGTCACGTGGTCCTCGACGGTCGGATGGCGCTTCTGGCCGCGCAACATCTGGCCGCCGGCGAGCGAACGCGCCACCAGACCGACGCCCTGATACATTTTGACGTGGTTACCGAGGGTCGTCGTTTCGCCCACGACCGTGCCGGTGCAGTGATCGACGAAGAAATGCGTGCCGATCTGTGCGCCGGGGTGCAGGTCCATGCCGGTGCGGCCGTGGGCCCATTCGGTCATGATGCGCGGGATGAGCACGATATGCTTGCGGTAAAGCTCATGGGCCAGCCGCTGCACCGCGATGGTCTCGACGAACGGATAGGCGACAATGACCTCTTCTCTGCTCAACGCCGCCGGGTCGCTGCTGTAGGCCGCTTCGACGTCCGTTTGCAACAATTCGCGAACGAGCGGCAGGCTCGTCAGAAAATCGCCCGTGAAACTCCGCGCCATCGGACGCAGTTCCTTTTTTTTCACCTCCGGCGGCGGGGCGTATTCGAGGCTTTTGTAGATTTCGTCTTCGAGCCGTTCCCGGACCGAATCCATGAGCGTGGCGGTCTCGACCTTGAGCTCGGAAGAGTGGATCAATTTGTCGTCGAAAAAACCGGGAAAGAGCAGGCGGAGCAAATCCGCCGTGATCGCGGCGATCCTGGTCCTCGAGGGCAGATTTTTTCCGTCCAGGTGGTTGATGCCGCCGACGCGGGCGTAAGAGGCCAGGAGCTGGTCGGTCAGTTGGGTGACCGTGAGGTTATTCACGAAACGCAGTATCCCGCAGGGACAGAAGAAAGGCAAGCGAACGGGAAAGGGGCGGTAGTACAGTCTGGGTGAAGCTCTCCATGAACCTGACTTTGGTAGGGACATCGCGCTGCGATGTC
>QHPW01000033.1:1649-5839 GCA_003219675.1 Verrucomicrobiota bacterium | reverse complement strand
AATCGTTTTGACCACGCTGAACGCAAAGTACATTCACGCCGCCTTTGGCCTGCGCTATCTGCTTGCCAATCTGGGAGAATTGAAGTCGCGCGCCTGCCTGGTCGAGTTCGATATAAGTCAACGCCCACTCGATGTCGTGGAAGTGTTGCTGGCGCGACAGCCAAAAATCGTCGGCTTCGGAGTTTACATCTGGAACGTCGCGCAAACCGTGGAAGTCATCGCCGTTCTCAAGCGCGTGCGACCCGACATCATGGTCATCATTGGCGGGCCGGAAGTCAGTCACGAGATCGAGGGGCAGGACATTGTCCGGCTGGCAGATTACGTCATCGCTGGCGAAGCGGATTTGGAATTCGCTCGGGTTTGCAACCGGTTGCTGACGGGCGATACGCCGGCGCAGAAAGTGATCGCGGCGGCATTGCCTGACTTGAATCAGTTGGCTCTGCCTTATGACCTTTACACCGACGCGGACGCGGCGCACCGGGTGATTTACGTGGAGGCCTCGCGTGGATGCCCGTTCACCTGCGAGTTTTGTCTTTCGTCGCTCGACATTCCGGTGCGTCAGTTTCCTTTGCCTCCGCTGCTGGAAGCTCTGCAACGGTTGCTCGACCGGGGTGTGCGACAATTCAAATTTGTTGACCGCACGTTCAACCTGAACGTCCACGTGAGCGAAACAATCCTGCAGTTCTTCCACGACCGCTACCGGCCGGGTTTGTTCGTCCATTTTGAAATGATTCCGGACCGGTTGCCGCACGATTTGCGCAAAATCATCGCCCGGTTTCCTCCGGGCGCGTTGCAATTCGAGGTCGGCGTTCAGACCTTCAATCCCGAGGTCAGCCGATTGATCAGCCGCCGCCAGGACTACGACAGGCTCGCCGACAATTTCAAATTCCTTCGCGGGTGCACGGGAGTTCATGTCCACGCCGATCTGATTGTCGGCCTGCCCGGGGAATCCGCGGAAAGCTTTGCGGCGGGTTTCGATCGCCTGGTTGCGCTTAATCCGCAGGAAATTCAGGTCGGCATTTTGAAACGGCTGCGCGGCACACCGATCGTCCGGCATGATTGCGATTGGGGGATGGTCTATAACCCGGACCCGCCGTACGAAAATCCTTCAAAACAAACTCATCGACTTCGCGGCGATGCAACGCATGCGCCGGTTCGCCCGCTTCTGGGACCTGGTGGGCAACAGCGGGAACTTCGTGGAGACCGCGCCGTTGATCTGGAGCACAACGGCATCGCCGTTTGCCGGGTTCATGCGCTGGAGCGATTGGCATTCCTGACCAAAGAACTCCGCCTCACACCGGCCGCGGTCGCCGGAGCGTTGTGGCATGATTACCGGCGCGGCGGCCGCACGGACAAACCGAAGTTTCTGCGTGATTATGTCGAAGACGACAGTGCTTTTCGATCCCTGCGAAGTGTTGGTTTGAAACGCCAATCGAGGCACCTGGCTCATGGCACCGAGCGCTGATCTGGGTAGTAAGCCGGCGCGCACAGACCGGAGCAACAGGTCTTGAAAGGGATTCGGGGCAGGTCCGGTCCTGGATTGAACAGACTGGAGAATTTCGCCACAACGGCCTACACCAGGTTCAGTTGTCGAGCCCACGAGTCTGCTTCCTCCGGCGCGGCGTCGAAAGGATTCAGCAGATTCAGGGAGTTGACTCCTTCGGCATCGATCACTTCCCAATCCACGAAGTAACGGATGTGCTGGTTTTTGAGCATCTTCATGATGCGCGATCGCGCCTGGGCCCGCGTGTTCACCGGCGCGATTTCGTGCCGGGTCGACGTGGTGAAACTCCAGATCCTGAGCCTTGAGCCAGGGATCGCTCCAACTGATGTTCTCCCGCTCCATAAAATGGCGGAACAACCAGCGCTTGGTAATCCAGTCCACTTTCCCCGCCAGAATCTCCGGTCGGGTCGCCAAGGCCGAAAGGACCTCTTCCCAAACCCGCAGGACAATGTCGGTTTCGTTGTCGCGTCCGAAGAACTCGTTCCGCGCCGCTTCCGCAAACTTGAACAACAACTCGACCGCGTTCGCGCAGCGACCGTCGGCCAGAGGCACCAGCCACGGGCCGTCCGGCTGATGGGACAAATTCCGGAAGGTCATCACGGCGTCGGCCAGAACGATCTTCGGCAAGCGATCCGTCTCCAGCAGATCGAGCACCAGCGCAGTCGTCCCGACCTTCAACAGAAGCGAAGTGGGCAAAACATTGGTGTCGCCGTGCAGCAGGTGGAGTCGGCGATATTTCCGCGCATCCGCCAGCGGTTCGTCGCGCGTGTTGATGATGGCGCGGTTGAACTGCACCCATTCAAACAGGTCGTTATTGATGTAGTCGGCGCGCTGGCTGATTTGAAAATGACTGTCGGCGCCGTGTCGCAGCAAGTCGCCGCGCAACTCCGCGCCGGGGGTCGAACCGACCCGGCCCGATCCTGCGAAGAGCAAACGCAGCGTCAAAAACGCCAGCAGGGCCAGCACATTATTCTCAGACAACGGAGCGGTCCGGCGCACGAGATAATTTTCATGGCAACCGAAGGTCGCACCGGAGTAGTGGTCCACGTTGTTGCGGATGAAGCTGACCTGGTCGAAGAGGTGCATTTCCTTGAGCGCCTGCAACAGGATGGCGTCTCCTGCACGGTCGTAGCGAAGCAAATCGATCAACGAAAGGCATTCCGGCGTGCAATACTCCAGATGTCCCATGTCCATATAAGCCCGTCCTCCATTGAACAGAAAACCGCCGTTGCCCGCCGGCTCGTCCCAGTCGCGCTGGTGCATGTCCGCGAGGCCGAAACGGTTCTTTTCAAAAATCCAGTTGCGGACGCGGCCGACGGCGCTGGGCGGACCGGAGGGGTCATTGGTCAAACAACCGTACTCCGTTTCCAGGCCAACGATTCGGTTCATAAGCCCAGTTGCGCAGGCGTGAGTTCTTCGTACCGGGCGCGGCGATTGCCTTTCCGGGCCAGCCAACCGATTTCGACGCTCCGTCCATTGACTGCTTTGCGCCAGCCGTCCCGGCGCTCGGCTTCGGGCGGCAGGCCGTCATTAAAAGATTTGTTTTCCATCAGGCACCACCACGCCTGAAGCACAGTCTCCGTGATCTCGCCGCGGTCTGTTTTCCCGGTGAGCTTCTGATTGAGCCAGGTTCGCGCCGAGGTTTCGGCCTCGGGCTGGCTGGCGGCAACCACAACCCCTTTGGTGTTCAGTTGAAAAGCGCCATCGAAATGGAGCCGGGCGATCAAATCCTGGCCCGGTTCCAGGCCCACTTCCGCCAGCAGCAATTCCAAGAGAAACGGGGCGCTGAAAATCTGCTCGAAGTTCGTCTTGAGTTGCGGGCTCAAACCAAAACCGATCAGCCGGCGCAGGCTCACGTCTTCAGGCGCGCGATTGAAGGCCTCCAGGTGCGCGGCGTCGATCGCCGCCTGACGGATTTTCTCGATGTCGGCAGGATGGCCCAATCCGGCGAGGGCATGGCGGTCGAACAGTTCAAACACCTTGGAATGGCCGGTGCCGACACCGAGCAGAAGTATTCCATCGGGCGAAGCGGTTGCAAAAACGGGCGAGCCCCCCTTGAGCTGCTCGCGCACGTATTCGCGCCGGTTTCCAATGGCTTCCAACCAACGGTACGGTTCCTCAGTCATGGCTTCAGCAATTCGCCCTGCCTCTCCGCGGTGATGTTTTCAACACCGGACCCGCGCAAGACTTTGATGGTCGCGAAAGTCTGCGCGTCCGGGTTCACGCCACCGGTGGCGGAATCGAACTCGGAGGCGATCATCAACAGCCGCAACGCGAACTGCACGGCCTGTTTAAGGTTCATCCGCGTTGGACGCGGCTGGCCGTAGCGGTCTTGAAAACTCAAGATGCTTCGAATCGTTCCCGCTCCGGAGCCGGACGCGGCGTAGCCCACCGCGTGAAACTGCGCGCCGAGCGGATCGTAAAAATAAATCTGCGGCTCCGGCGGTGAAACCGTCAGATCCACACCCGCGAACAACGGCATCACCACGCCGACTCCCTGCATGGTCATGGGCAGATTCTCGCGCAAGAGCCGGGCCAGGGCGCGGACTTTGGCCGGCAGACTGAGCGATTGCAATTGGCTGCGCCGATAGTATTCAAATGAAGTCTCGAGCACGCGCGCCATTTCAAAAGCGGTGGCCGGCACGCCGGCAATCGCCAATAGCGATGTGGCGTCCAGTTCGATAAC
>QHPW01000033.1:0-1463 GCA_003219675.1 Verrucomicrobiota bacterium | reverse complement strand
GAGAAGGATCGCTCATTGGCCGGTGCGTTGGCGGTAGCGACGGGCCTGGTCGGGATCGACCTTGCGCATCCGCTTGAGCAATTCATCCACGTTGGGTTTGTCCACTTTCGGTGCGCTGGGGCCTTCACCGCCTCCCCCCGGCCCCGAGGGCGCCACCGGACGGGTTTTCTGCGATTGGTCTGGCATATCTTGCGCTTACAATGACACGTTACGAAAGAATTCGCAAATCCTCCGGTGATCGTGCCGCGTCGATTGCGCGACTGCAACGCAGCACGTCCTCCGGCGTGAACAAATCCAGCAGCGAAATCTTAATCGGTCCCTCCCGGCCTTGCAAGGTTATGTGGTCCCATTGCGCCGCGGTGACGGCGGCAGCAAACTTTTGAATGCACTTTCCCCGGACCGTTGCACGCGTGGTCGGCGGCTGGGTCACAGCTCGCCGGACCATCATCTCGTCCGGCACGCCGCGAATCGCTCCCGACTGTTCCAGACCGTAATACAGACCCTCCGACATGTCGAGGCGGTGATATTCGAGGTCCAGGCTCTGCAGCCACGGATCGTCGTCCGGCAGATTCTGCGTCTTTTGAAAATCCTGCACCAATCCGAGCTTGGCCACCCAGTCGAGCCGGTTGCGGCACCGCATGAAGTCAGTTTCCAGGTCGTTCAACACCGATTCCCAGTCCGAAACCAGCGCCGATTTGGACGGCACACACAAATCGCAGACCTCGCGAACCGCCGAAAGATAGGCCCTCTGCACCGCCAGGGCGGTCGAAACCTGATCTCCATCGAGCGTGACCTCCCAGTGAAACTTTGGATCGCGCGAAATGGCCGTCAAGGCCGCCAGCGGGTCCGCCAGCACCGGATAGGTCCTCTTCGGATCCAGCACCAACGCCTCCAAAACCAACGCGGTGGTTCCCACCTTCATTCGTGTCGTAAAGGGCGACATGTTCGCATCGCCCAGGATGACGTGGAAACGACGAAAGCGTTTCGGGTTGGCGTGCGGCTCATCGCGGGTGTTGATGATCGGCCGCCGTTGCATCGTGTCGACACTCTGAAGTTCACAGAAAAAATCGCTGCGCTGCGAGATCTGGAAGCCTGGCGAAACGAATTTGTCCTCGGTTTCCACCGCGAACTTTCCCGAGCCGGCAAAAATCTGGCGTGTGACCAGAAAAGCCTGAATCCCCTGCGCCAGCGTTTCCCATGGCAGCGAACGCGGGAGCAGATAATTCTCGTGGCAGCCGTAGCTGTGGCCGCAGAAGTCTGTGTTGTTTTTATAGAGGCGGACGGCGACGCCGCGCTGTTCGGAAAGGTGCCGGGCGCAGGCCATCAGGATGCGTTCGCCGGCGCGGTCACGGGCGACCAGTTCGTCAAGCGTGCGGCATTCCGGTGTGCAGTATTCGGGATGGGCGTGATCGTTATAAAAGCGGGCGCCATTGCCCAGCACCAGGTCGCTTTTGATCTCGACA
>QHPW01000204.1:21343-22394 GCA_003219675.1 Verrucomicrobiota bacterium | reverse complement strand
ACGAAGTCCGCAAAACTTTCCCACATTTTGGTAATGTTCAGGTGAGTCAATGACAGCAGTATGACAACGGCCAGGAGCGTCACCAGCAGCCCGATGGCGATGCGCAGCGGCAACAACGGCCGGGCGATCCATTGCGCGCGGGCGACGGCCTCGTTGCCGATCCGCTGAAGTTCCTCCGCCACCTTGCCCAGGCCCGAACCGGGAAACCGCTCCTGAATCCGGTCGCGCAATTGGGCAATCGTCCGGGTGATGTGCTCCGGGTTCAGGCTCCGATACATTCGCCGCGAACGGTATTTGAAATGACCCCCTGGCTAAAGCTTTTTGATCTCATCCCACATCGGCTGCAGGTCCGGATCGGCCAGCGCCATTTGCTTGATCTCCTCTGTGCTTCTGATCTTGATCGCTTTCGCGAGCCACTGCCGGGCCTCTTCGAGGTTGCCAAGCTGGCAGGCGTAACAGGCGAGGTTGTAGGGAATCGTGCTCACGGCGGAAAATTTCGCGGCGACGATCAGAAGTTGGTTGCGGGCCTCCTGGCTGAGTTTCATCTCGTGCAGACTGTAGGACTGGTGAATCCAGCCGGAGGGATTGTCCGGAGCCACCTCAATCAGTCTGCGCGCGACTTCCAGGGCCGGCAACCAATGCTTTTCCGCCGCGCAAATTCGCCATTCCTCCTCCAAAACCCGCGGGTGATCGCGGTTCCCCGCCGAGATCCGCTTCAATTCCGTACGCGCTTCGGCGACATTTCCCAGTTCGCACCAGCCGGTGGCGGCATTCAAATGGTGGCTGTCGGGCGGCGTCAGTTCGCGCATAGTCGCTCCTCATTCTTTTTCCGGTTTGGCAAAAGGCAAGAGATAACGCAAAACAGCCGCATGAATGCGACTTTTAAACTCCGGCCGGCCGGTCCGAATCTTCGAAATTCTATGCGCAATTTCCTGCCCGGTGCCGTGCCCAAATGCGTCCCCGGCCTGCTGGTTGTCCTGTGCGGCTTCCTGACCGCTCCCCTGGCGCAATCTAAAAGTGGCGAGTCCATCGAAACGCTGGCCGAATTACA
>QHPW01000204.1:14114-21272 GCA_003219675.1 Verrucomicrobiota bacterium | reverse complement strand
ATACAACGCCGCAAAACTCCTGAAACCCGCTTCCAACGCCAAGCTCTTCACCGGCGCCCTCGCGCTGGACCGGCTCGGTCCGGATTATCGCATCAAAACATCGTGCCACGCAGCCGCCAAACCCGACCCGAACGGCGTGCTGAAGGGTGATCTGATTGTTTATGGTCGCGGGGATCCTTCGTTTGCCGCGCGATTCAACGGAGGCGACTCCAGTAAATCGCTTGAGCCGATCGTGGCGGCGCTGGTTGCCGCCGGCATCCATAGGATCGAAGGCGATCTGATTGGCGACGAGAGTTATTTTCGCGGTCCGCCCTTTGGCTCGAGTTGGACCTGGGACGATTTGCAGAACTACTACGGCGCGGAAGTTTCGGCGCTCTCTCAAGAGGACAACGTCGTGGACCTGGTTTTCAATTCAGGTCCGAAAATTGGCGAGCCTTGTCTCATCGTGGCCAGACCGGACACCCCCTTCCTCAATTTCATCAACCGCACCAAAACAGGGGACAAAGGCAGCAAGCGTGAGATCAGTCTGTATCGCCCGGTCGGCGAAGCCGTCGTTTACGTTTCCGGCCAGCTCCCGCTCGGCACCAACTATCCCGACGCTGTGAGCGTGCATCGTCCAGCGCTTTGGTTTGTCACGCGGCTCAAGGAACAACTGGAAAGGCGCGGCGTCGCAGTGGCCGGCAAGCTTCGGTCCGTGAACTGGCTCGACCGCGAAACCCAGCCGCTGGATTTCTCGAAGTTGACCGAAATCGCTTCCGTCGAATCGCGTCCACTCTCCGAAATCCTCGCGAAGATGCTGAAGCCGTCGCAGAATCTCTACGCGCAGCTGCTGCTGCTGCAAGTCGGAGCGCGGAGCAGGAAGTCCGACAACAAAGGTCAGACGACGGCGGACGCGGGTATCGCAGAGTTGAATCGGTTCGCCAAGGAAACCGGCATCAAACCGGGTGAACTGTTTTTCGATGAAGGTTCCGGCCTGTCGCGCAGCGCGCTGGTCACGCCGAATGCCATCGTTCAATTGTTGATTTTCATGAGCCGGCATCGCGCGGCGGAGGTGTTTCGCGAGGCGCTGCCGGTTGCCGGCGTGGACGGCTCGCTGCGCGGCCGGATGAAAGGCACCGCGGCCGAAAAGAACGTTCGCGCCAAGACCGGAACGATTGGATACGTGCACGCGTTGTCCGGGTACGTGACGACGGCCGCCGGCGAACGACTCGCCTTTTCAGTCATGCTGAACGGCTACGACACGGACGGAAAACACTCCGTAAAGGACGACCTCGATCCGATTCCCGTGACGCTGGCCGGGTTCAAAGGGCGGTCGGACAAACCCTGATTTTCGGGAAGGGCTGGCTGCCCCCGGGAACGGCTAACGCCGCAACCAAAGCGTAGTGGCACGGGCGTCTCGCCCGTCCGATAGTTCTGAACCGACGCAACGAACGGGCGGGACGCCCGTGCCACTACGCCGGCGCCTCAAGCGAACAAACTTTCCGGCTTCTCCGCGCAGCTCAGGTAACGGCCCCCTTCGTAAACGTTCTCCAGCTTGCCGCCGCTCCACCGCCGCAGCCGATAGAGCGTCGCGAACGTAAAGTCCGGCGCGGCCCCGCCCTGGCCGCCGACCAGTTCCGCGCCCCGGCGCACGTTGTCAATCATCCACGCCGGCAATGAGAGGTGGTATGGATTTCGCCGCACTTCGCCGACGTGAAACGTCAGCGCAGTGATGAGATCGGCCACGTGCTGCGCGCTCAACTCGACCATCAGGTTCGGCGATGGATTCTGTCCCCAAAACTCGGTCTCGACGGTGTGACAGTCAAAATCCGGCGGCAGCGTCCTGAGCGCGTCCATTGCGAGAAAATGCGTGCCGACATGTGTGCTGTTCCAGTCGAGATCGTGCGGGAAGAGAATGACGCGCGGCTGTTGCTTTGCCAGGATGTCGGCGATGGCTTTCACCGATTGCGCCCAGTGCGCCGGCTCCTGCGCGCGGGCTTTCGGGTTCACCTTCTCAAGCCCGCCCGGCGCGGTTTGCACGAGACCGAAGCCGATACAGTCGCAGCAATTCTTCAACTCCTGCAAACGCTCCGCCTGGCGTTCCTTCCTGCTCCCTTGCGTGACAGCGACGTTGATGACGTTCCATTTCGCCTCGCGCAACAACCGCAGCGCCAACCCGCCGATGATGACCTCGTCGTCCGGGTGCGGTGAAAAAACCAAAACCTTCCGTGCGTCTGGTGGAATCTGCGGTCGCGGCAGCCGCTCAAAAGCGCCAAGCGGATAAGTCCGGCCCTCTTTGGCGAAACGCGCGTATTCGGAGACGAAGCGGTCGTAGGGATTCATTTTTCGGAAAGACGTTGACGGGCCTTCTCCCATGTCTCGGGATCAATCACGTACAACGCGGCATATGCGCTCAGTCCTGCTGCTGTGTCGTCGTCCTGCAAAAGCTGGACCAGCGCAGGAACGGCAGCTTTTGCCTCGGGGCCGACCGCTTGCAAAACATCACAGGCTGCGGAACGCAAAATCCAGTTCGTGTTGGTTAAGTGTTCGATTAGTTTCGGCACCGCCGGTTTCGCATCCATGCCAAATTCCCTCAAAGTTGCGGCCGCGGAATCGCGCACATCTTCCTGCGGAGAATTGAGAAGCGCCAGGAGCTCAGGCAGGGCGGCCTGCTTGCAGGCCGGACTGACGATTTGAAGTAAAGATTCTGCCTTCATCCGCATGTAGTTCACATCCCTGAATGGCGGCAAACTGTCTCGAAGGCGTCTCGGTAGCTTTTGCAGAACTCCGTTGTAGATTTTGTCAAACTTCGAATCCTCCTTTTTGAGTGCATCGATCAGATAAGGAACAACCTCTGGTCCTGCGCCTTTGAGAGCATCGAATGCCTCCCCTTCGTCTTCAATGATTCTGTCTCTGGCAATTACCGCCAGCCACTGGCCAACCGTCTTGCCTTCATAAACAGGCTCATGGACTAAAAGTCGGTGAATTGAGAATGCGAAGATAATAATTCCCAAGAACACGCCCAGACTAATTCTTGAACGGAATGATTTTCTTTGGCGCGGGATTCTCATTTCAGCCTCGGCAAACTGGCAGCCGCGACTGCCTGCCCGATGCGCTTGCTCTTTTCATCGGGCAGGTGGAGCGAGAGCTTTTGCGCCAGTTCGGGAAAGTCGGCGCGCAGGATTTCCTTTGCTTTCCGCACGATCAGGTCGCCGCCCGCCCCTGAGGTCACGCGGCCCAGCACCAGCAAATGGCGGAAATCATACAGGTCCGCGTAATGGGCCAGCGCGTAACCGAGATACACACCGATGGTTTCAAAAATCTTCGGTGGACGCGGGTCGCCCTGCTGGTGCAGGTCCTGAACAAACTTGAGCTGTTCGGCGGGTTGTCCCCTTGGCAAATCGATCCCCGCCGCCGGCGCCAGTCTCACGACCGCCTGCTGAGAGAAATACTGCGCGCCGCAGCCGATGTCGCCGGACCATTCGTCGGCCGGAGCGCGGGGATTGTAGTCGATCGGGGCGAAGGCGAGTTCGTTGAGCCAGCCGGTGATGCGGCCCTGGGCATCGAGAAAACCGGCCGCCTGGCTCGAGCCCATCGCGATACCCAGCACGCCATTTTCACGCAGGGACATTGCTCCGGCAAGCGCGGTCACGTCGCCGTCGTTGGCCACCTCGAGCGGCACACCCCATTCCCGGCGCAGGTTCAGAAACAGCGGCTTGATCTTTTGCTCGAACAGGTGTGGTGGCACGCCGCGAAACAGCGACGCGACCATCACCTTGTTATCGATGTAAATCCCGGCTGAACTGCCACCGATGGCATCGACACGCGGCAGATGCCGCGCCGCCAGCTTCAAGCCGTCGTTGATTTTTCGGTAATGCCAATCGGGATCGGTCTGCGGACGCGGGTCCCAGGGAATTTCCGTGGTAAACACCGCTTCAGCATGGTTCACCGCCGCGAGCTTGTAATCGCTCGCGCCGAGGTCGAAACCGATCCGGCAACCCTCGAGGTGGCCGCCCAACGCCACGGACGATTCACGAGCAACAGGCGCGCTCGCGTAATCCAGGGTTTCGACGAGGAACGATTTTTCGTAAACCTGCTCCATTGTCTTCACGTCGAACGCGCGCGCGCCGGTGCGCGAATAAACCTGCGCGAGAGAATCGCCCATTTCGCGCGAACCGCCGACAATGATTTTCCAGCCGCCGATCTGCCAGAGGAGAAATTTCACGAGGCGTTCGACGTATTGGCGCGTCGCCGCGTCGCGACCGGAGTCCGGCGGGAGAATTGCCGTTCTGAAAACAGAGGTCTGCCCATCGTTTCGCTCCAACGCTATGGCGAGAGGCAGCCTCATTTTAGCGGCCTCGACCATTTTGCGGTACTGGCGGTTGGCCGCTGAAATCGGGCGGAATTCCGGATCCAGAGGCGGCGCGACCGCGGGCTTCACCGGCAGGATGTCCGCGGAATCGATCATCGCGGACCAGACGTTAAGAGCAGAGCGCGACGTTTAGCAATTTCTTTGTGAACCGAAGGCGGGCCGGGCGGACCGCGTCTTGACACTGCCACCGATCGACTGGCACCGCGGAGCGCCAATCTCCGATCCGGCGCGTTTCGGGGTGCTCTTGAATACCTGCCGGGTCGGAGACCGGCGCTCCGGGGGCAGTGTCAAGATCGTCCGCGACGGCGGGCGGCAACAAAAATAGCTTTTATTCGAGGGCCGGTTTTCGTAATCGTGGTGCCGGTTCCCAGAATCCGCGCGATGAGTCCGACCAGCCCCAGTGGCCCGCAGAATCGAGCCGGTAAGACCGCGGCACGCAAAATCAGCGAGGACGTACTGGCGCTCATGGTCGGCCTTTTTCTGTTTCTGGCTTCTCTGGCGGGCTTCGCAGGCGTGGATATCTTTGGCTGGGCGGTCAAGACCAGCGTTTGGACGGAGGCATCTCAAATCATGACTCCCGTCTCCAAAAACTACCCGCTGGTGAAAGGCATTGCCTCGTTGATCTTCACTTACCTTCTGATGTTGACGATCCTCACCGCCGCAGCGAAAGCGGCGCTCCGGGTCAGGTTCAGCAGATTCGTTAACGGTTTTACCCTGGTATTCTTCATCAGTTATGCCTGCTTCGCCCTGGGCCACTTCGCTTATATCGCGGCCACGCCGGTCGAACTGAAAAAGTTCGGGATCCCGTGGTCGTTGAATCTCACCGGCGAAGCGGGTTTCATCGTCGCGTTGATCGCGGGTCTGGTTGTGGGAAATTTTCTGCCCCGCCTGGCCAACCTGATGAAGGAAGCGATCCGGCCTGAGCTTTACATCAAGATCGCCATTGTCCTGCTCGGCGCGACGCTCGGGGTAAAAAGCGCCGAGGCCATGGGCCTGGCCAGGGCGGTCATGTTCCGCGGCCTGTGCGCCATCGTCGAGGCTTACCTCATCTACTGGGCGCTGGTGTATTTCGTCGCGCGGAAATATTTCCGGTTCAGCCGCGAATGGGCGGCCCCGCTGGCGTCGGGCATTTCGATCTGCGGCGTTTCCGCAGCCATTGCGACCGGCGCGGCGATCCGCGCGCGGCCCATCGTGCCGATCATGGTTTCCTCCCTGGTGGTCGTCTTTGCCGTGGTCGAGTTGTTGTTTCTACCGTTCGCGGCGCGGTATTTTCTTCAGCAGGAACCGATGGTGGCCGCCGCCTGGATGGGATTGGCGGTGAAAACGGATGGAGCCGCGGTGGCGAGCGGAACCATCACTGAATCGCTGATTCGGGCCGGGGCGCTGGCCGCTGCCGGGGTGAAATATCAGGAGGGCTGGATGACGATGACCACGACCACGGTCAAGGTGTTCATTGACATGTTCATCGGCGTCTGGTCGTTCGTCCTCGCCATCCTCTGGTGCTCCAGGATCGAGAACCGGACCGGCGAGAGGGTGCGCGCGATCGAAATCTGGGAGCGCTTTCCAAAATTCGTGCTCGGTTACGCGCTGACGTTCGTTGTCCTGCTGCTGTTCTGTCTCAACTCACCCGCCCGCATTGCCGCCGGCAAGTCCCTCACCGCCGACACGGACGTTCTGCGGGTCCTGTTCTTTGTCCTGACCTTCTTCACCATCGGCGTGGTCTCCGACTTCAGGAGGTTCCGCGAGGAAGGCCTCGGCCGGCTGGCCGCGGTCTATCTTGTTTGCCTGTTCGGATTCATCATCTGGATCGGGCTGATCATCTCCTGGCTGTTTTTCCACGGCGTCAAGCCGCCGGTCGCAATCGGGTGAGCATCGAGCATGGAATTCCTGATCGTCATCATCGTTCTTGCGCTGGAACTGTGGATTATTGGTTCGATCGGCCGATGGCTGTGGCGCTCGGGCAAGAACAAGCGCTGGTGGATTGGATTCGGCTGTCTGGTCGCCGCCGGGATTTGCCTGGGAGGATGGGCAAGCTCCCTCGAATATCAGGTCTCGCCTGGAATGCGGTGGCAGGGGTTCCCGGTGCCCCTGGCGTTCTTCGTCTGGGAAGAGGATCGCCGGACGGACTTGATTCCGCCCGAGGCGGTTCAATGGGGAGGTTTCCTGGCGGACCTGCTCAGTGGAGTCGTGATTTGTCTGGTGCCGCTGATTGTCCTGCGCTTGATCCAGCAGCGCGGATTTCCAGCCAACGACCAAAAATAGTCGCCCCTTAAACTTCCATGCCTGACGAACCCAAATTCTCCGAAGAATTGAAGAAGATGGAGTACGAGCCGCTGTTGCCGGTTGAAAAAAAGCTCATTGCCTGCAGCCTCGCGCTGGGCGCCCTGCTCCTCGGCCTGCTGATCTGGATCAGCAACAAATTCTTTCCCGGTTGAACATCTGGGCAACACCGCGGCTGGCAGTGTGCGGTGCGGCGCCACCCGTTCGTCGGAGCCTCCAATCCCAAAAGATCAGGAGCGCATCGGGACCATCAACGGTGGGGCGAGACTCTGTCGAGCCCTGATCAACGGATAGGAATTGGGGCTCGACGGAGTCTCGCTCCACCTGGTTCATGGAAAGCTCCGTGTTCCTTTCGGACCTGCTCACGGCCCATGAACCTGAATTGCGCAACTCGTTGCAGTGCAGGCGAGCCACTTTCCGGTTCATGGAAAGAATTCCACGAAATTTTCGCGCTTTGGACCCTGAACCTGGTAGGGACGGCGCGCTGCGCCGTCCGCGCCGCGCTCAGCGGCGCAATGATGCCGCCC
>QHPW01000204.1:0-14075 GCA_003219675.1 Verrucomicrobiota bacterium | reverse complement strand
CGGTGGGGCGAGACTCCGTCGAGCCCTGATCTCCCAGCCACAGGAATCAGTTAGGGCTCGACGGAGTCTCGCCCCACCGGGTTCATGGAAAGACAAATTAAGTCACTCCCCGTGGTCCCGACGGCTTGACATCGCGACCTCACTCACGAAGTCTTCGCCTGCAAAATGCAATCGAGCGGCTTGTGGAAACCGGTCCTGGGCGGATTGCTGCTGGCGCTGGCGATTTACATCGGCGGTTTCAAGTTCGACCAGCATCTTCGCACCCGACGAGGACCCTGGCAGGTCACGTTCACGACCGCGCATTCCGGCGCGCCGGCCATCATTGTCAATCAGCCAAAATTGAACATCGCGAACCTGAAGATTGTTTTCCCGGGCGAGACGACGACGAATGCTTCGGGCACAGTCGTTTTTGATTTTCCTCAGAAGCCCGTTCCGTTCGGCAGAGTGAAGTTCGAGGATCTGACCTATCTGCCCGGCACAGTGACGTTCGATTTCTTCGGCCACGAAATCGAACTTCTTCCGCGCACGCTTTATATCAATCGCAAGTCGCGCCCGTGGGAATCGAACGCGACCATCACGCTGACGCCGGCGGACAAGCCGGCCGTTTTGCCGGCGCCGATGCCCGGGAAAAAGAAGTATTGAAAGGCGGAATCGGGGAGCGCACCCGCCTCGGGTGCAGTGGCGGGCGCCTCACCCGACACTTCGGAGCGCGCGGGAAACCCGCGGGAGCATCTTCTCGGCACCACCAAGCTGATGTGAAGTGCGTATTCCCCTCACCAGACCGGAAGACCACCCTCTCCCCATCGGATGGGGTAAGGGTGAGGGGTCTTCTTTTCGCGTGTTTCGTGTTTCGCGGTTGCCTTCCAGCGCCCGGCAACAGTTGAGCACGCGGTAAAGCGCGGACGATGATTCCGGGCGGCAGGATGCCGCCCTCTACTGCAGACGAGACGTCTAGCTGCTACGAGTTTTCAACCTGCTCGTCAGTGATAAATCAAGAATTTCTCCCGCCGTTTCTTGAACTCATCCAGATCACTCTCCCAAAGCCGTTTGATCTCAGCGAGTGTTTTGCCGGCTTTGATGGCGTCGAGGGTCGGCGGGTGCTGCAACAGGTGCTGCACTTTATCGAGCGCGAAATCCTTTGGAGAAAGCCGTTGCAACGCCAGCGCCAGCGCGATGCCCACATCCACCGCATCCAGCGCATCGCGGTCCGTGATCATGAGGCAAACGCCGCCACACGGTTTGTCTTTGAACACGCTGGCTGTCGGCGTGAAGCGAATCGGCACGAACCGGACACCGGCCAAAGCGGCGTGATTCAGTTCCGCGGCCAGCTTCATGTCGTCCACATAAGGCGCGCCAGCCACTTCAAACGGCGTGTCCGTGCCGCGCCCCACCGACACGGCGGACTCGAGCAGCCCCACGCCCGGATAGAGAATCGCCTCGGTCGGATTGCGCATGTTGGGCGAGGGATTGGTCCAGGGCAGTTCTGTCTGATCGAACCACAGCTCGCGCGCCCAGCCTTCCATCGGAATGACCGTAAGGCTCGCGTTGAAACCGCGCTCGATGTTGAACATCTTCGCCAGTTCCCCCACGGTCATCCCGGTTCGCAGCGGAATCGAATGAAACGCGGTGAAGCTGCTTTCGCCGCGGTACACGGGCCCTTCGACGCCCAGCCCGTTGATCGGGTTCACGCGGTCGAGCACGAAAAACTTCAGGCCGGTTTTGCCCGCGGCTTCGAGGCAGTTGCCCAGGGTTGCGATGTAAGTGTAAAAGCGGCAGCCGACGTCCTGGATGTCGAACACCAGCGCATCGAGGTCCTTCAACTGTTCCTCCTCCGGCGCGCGGCGCGCGCCATACAGACTGTAAACCGGCAGGCCGGTCTTTTCGTCCACACTGTCGCCGACTTTTTCGTCGAGCGCGCCGCGAATGCCGTGCTCCGGACTGAACAACGCTCTCAACCGCACGCCCTCCGCCGAGTGCAGCAGGTCAATCGTCGGGTTGCGCCCGCGATCATGCCCGGTGTGGTTCGTGATCAGGCCCAGGCGCAATCCTTTCAACGCCGCGAATCCTTGTCGGGCGAGCACATCAATGCCGTTGAGAACCTCCGCCTCCTCACGTCGGCGGCTACGGGGTTCGGCTTCGGGCCGGGGCGGCAAAGAGCCTGGCACGTAGGAGAAATTGAAACCCATGACCGCCTCGGCCGCCAGATTGGCCAGGGTTCCTTCGAGCGGCAGGACGTTGCCCCGGCCGTCGGGATGAACGCGGTTCGACAGGAAAATCCAGAACGTCTTCGAGAACGGATCGATCCACAACGCCGCGCCGGTGAAGCCGGTGTGTCCGTAGGAACCGAGCGGGAAGATTTTCCCGCGCGGACGGCTGTAGCCCGAATCCATGTCCCAGCCGAGCCCGCGTCGCGCGGGAAGTTTCTCCGGCGTTTGCACCCGGGTCATGAGCTTCACCGTCTCCGGCTTGAAAATGCGCACGCGACGCCGCCCATGGCGCGCGCGGTCGGGTCGTGCACAACGCCGCGCAGAATCTGCTCGCCCATTCTCTCCGTCGGCGCGATGCGCAATCGTTTCGAGCCCGCCGGAAGATAACCGGTATCCGCCATTTTCAGCGGCTGATAAATTTCGCGCGCCACGAACTCGTCGAGCTTCCTCCCGCCGGCGCGCTGCACCACTTCGCCCAGCAGAAAGAAATTGATGTCGCTGTAGCGAAAGGCCGTGCCCGGCGGTGTCAGGAGCTTTTCCGCGCAAGCCATGCGAATGGCGGTTTCATAACCGGTCCACGGCGGGTTCCGCCCGATTCCCGGAGGAAGACCCGAGGTGTGCGTGAGCAACTGGCGAATGCTGATGGTTTCCTTGCCGTCGCCTTTGAACTCCGGAATGTAATGCTGCACCGGTTCGTCGAGTTTGATCTGCCCGCGCTCGATCAGCAACATCACCGCCGGCGTGGTGGCGATAACTTTGGTCAAAGACGCCACATCGAAAATCGTGCTCTCGGTCATCGGCTCTTCGGCGGGCATCAGCGCACCCTTGCCATAGGCATGGTGATACGCGACACCGTTCCGCTCCAACCAAAGGACCGCTCCCGGGCATTTGCCCTCGGCCACGGCCTGGTTGACGGCGGCGTCCATGGCCGTCAGTTTCTCCGGGTGAAAGACCGATTCGAGCGAAGGCGAGGATCGAGCGGACGTTTGCGTCCGCGTCGTTGTCGTCTGGCAGGCAGACAGCAACAGCGCCGCTCCAAGAACAAGAACAGGCAGGCGATAGATTTTTTGCATGGAACGAGGCCAGAGCTTACGAGCGGGGAAAACGGCTGCAAGTCTTGTTCTGTGTAACGGGTAGGGCGCGGTGTCCTCACCGCGCCGCGGTCCGGCGGGCTGGGGATAGCCCGCCTACCTTGCGGTTCATGGGAAGCCTCCACGATACTCGAATCGCGCATTGAGACCATGAACCGCTGCGCCTCACAGAGGCGCGGTCCGGACCGCGGGTCTGCGACCCGCAGCCTGCCCGGTTCATGGAAAGCTCCGGACGCCATTTTGGCGCGCAGGATCAAAGACCACGACACTCCCCGTTGACACAAACGCTTTCCCTTTCCGGGCGATGATAGTAATTTGCCGAGGCCAAAATCTTATGAACCTTCACAAAACAATTTTGCGGCAGTGGATGTCGTGGGGTTCGATGCTCGCAATCCTGGCGGTTGCGGAGGAACCTTCGCCTCAGCGAAAGCTCATCGCCAGACCGGGATTGTTTCAATCCGTGACCGAACCGCCCTGCTCGTATTGTTCCACGGAGAATCGAAAAGGGATCGTCAGGCCCGACGAACCCGTGGTTGCCTGGGTCCGCGGCCAGCACAACGGCGGCGCCATTCCGTTGCGCTGGTTCATCGCCGGGCCGCGCGTGATCAACGATACCTACGGTTTGTTCTTTTACGACCCGGACGGCGGCTACGTCAGCGCCTTCACCAGGGACTACGGCTACGAATTCTACGGCTGGCGCGGAGGCGTGATGGTGGTGAAGGGGAAAGACGGCACGCTGTGGTCGGCCCTCACGGGCATCGCGTTCGACGGGCCGAAAAAGGGTCAGCGGCTCGAACGCATCCCCAGCCTGACGACCGTGTGGAGTTACTGGCTGATGCTTCATCCGGAATCCACCGCCTACAATCTGTTCGACGGCAAAAAATACAGCCTGGTCGACCTGCCAACGGAGATGACAGTGGAAGCGACGGAGTCGGTGAACAAAGTTGATTCGCGTCTGGAGCCGCTCGCAAACGTGCTGGGCGTGGAAGTTGGCGGCGCGATGAAAGCCTATCCGCTCGACGGTGCCGGCGAACGCTCCTGTTTCAGCGATGAAGTCGGCGGCGAGTCAATCGCCGTGTTCTGGTATCGGCCGACGCGAAGCGCCATTGCCTACAGCCGCAATCTCAACGGCCGCGGACTGACCTTTTACGCCGACGACGTTTCACCCGAAACCGCGCCGATCAAAGACAAGGAGACCGGCACACGCTGGACGCTCGCCGGGCGCGCGGTGGACGGCCCGATGAAAGGGCAGGAGTTGCAGTGGGTGCCAGGCATTCAATGCCGCTGGTATGCCTGGGCTTCGGAGTATCCGGACACGAAAGTTTTCCGGCCTTCAGAAAAGTGAGTGAATGCGCCAGGTCCGTATCTCGAAAAGCGAACCTCGGGCGCCGCAGGTCGGTTTTTCCCGGGACCCGGTTCGGATTCCGGAATTCGAGGCGGGCTATTTTCTCAGAGAACGCCTGTCTGCCTCGCGCCGCGTCACGCCATCCTTGTCCAGACGTTCGAGCAATGGAATGACGATGCGACGGCTGGTGCCGAGGGCCTGACGCAGTTCGCTGGCTGTGGCCGGGCCATGCTGCCGCAGGAATTCTTTCACCCTCTCCGTCGCGCGGTCAAAATCGTCGCTTGTCAGCACCACCCCGTCTCCCAGTTCGATTGCCTCGCCGGTCTGCAGGAGAAAGCGCAATGCCTGTTGCGTGGGCGCGTCCGGCGCGAGTTCCTTGCGCGACGGAGGCTCCAGCGGTCTGGCGGCGAGCGCGGCGCGCACTTTCGCGCCCGCAGCCTGCAGATGAGGCGGCAGCGCCGGCCGATGCGTTGTTCGCCGGATCGCCACGCCTTCTTGTGCGAATCCGTTCTGGCAGAGGTCCGCCACCAGAGCGTTGAACAGCTCCGGGGCCGATATTCGCGCTTCGATCATCGTCCTGAGTCCGTTCAGCGGCAGGCCCGCGCGCTCCGAATGCGCGCGGTGGTCGGCATCAATCGCGGCCGACGCGGTCTGGCGCAACGCCGCCCACCATGCTGCGTCCGCGATCATGCCGCCGGCGACAACCGCTTTCCCTTCGGCGGCAAGATGCGACGCGATTTCAGAGATTTCATTGGCGCTGAATCGTGATTTCAACAGCAGGCCGGGGCGCGGCACCGCGCCGTCCCGAGCCAGGAGCGTTTGAACGAAGGCCGCGGCATCCTTCGGCGAAGAGGCCCGCCGGTCCAAAAGTTGCCGTTGTGCTTCCGTGCGAAACCGCTTGGAGCAGGCATCGGGATCGAGGATGATTCCGCCGGCCAGTGTCGCTTGTTCCGACCAATCGCGCACGATGAACCGGTCGCTGGCGAACGCGAAAACAGGGAACTTAAAGCGAAGTTCCGCCAGCGCGCTTCCGCCGGCGCACAGTTGGCCGGTTTCGAGAAAAAAAACACGGGCGGGAACATTCGCGCTGCCAACGTGAATGCGGACCAGTGAGCCGTCTCTGAGCGGACGCGCGCCGCCGGTTTTACCGCCCGTCAGACGCGCCGATTTTTCGAGCAGGACATCCATCGCCGGACTGGGAGCACCCGTTTCAGGCAGCGTGATCACATCGCCGCGCTGGACCCCGGCCGCGGAAGCCGAGTCTTCCACGTCCGGCAGGTTCAGCGCGGTGCGCATGCCCGGGCCGCAGACTTCCACATCGCGATTATGGTTTTGCAGAGTGCGAATGCGCACGGTTTTGCCCGACGGATGGATCACAACGGCCTGGCCCCGACGCAATCCGCCGCCGGTCAACGTTCCGGTGACGACCGTGCCGATGCCGCGCAAGGTGAACACGCGGTCCACAGGCAGGCGCGGTTTGCCGATGTCGCGCGGCGGGGGTGTGTCGCTCAGAACCTGAGCCAGCGTCACTTTCAACTCCTCCAGGCCGCGGCCACTGACGACCGAGGTCGGAACTATCGGCGCTTGCGCGAACGGAGAATCAGCGAGCTTGTCGCGGAGTTGCGCCTGGACCAGGGCTTCGTTCTCGGCCAGATCGATCTTTGTCAGGGCGACCACGGCGCGGCCGACGCCGAGAGAGGTGAGGATTTGCAGATGCTCCTCGGTCTGCGGCATCCAACCGTCGTCCGCCGCCACGACGAACAGCGCCAGATCAACCGAACCGACGCCGGCCACCATGTTCTTCACGAAATCCTCGTGGCCGGGAACATCGACGATGCCGAGATGGAGAGTGGCTGATGCGCGGTGGGCGGCGGAGGGCAGCTCCAGATGCGCGAAGCCGAGGTCAATCGTGATCCCGCGCGCTTTTTCCTCCGGGAGCCGGTCGGGATCCGTGCCAGTCAACGCCTTGACCAGCGCGCTCTTGCCATGGTCCACATGGCCGGCAGTCGCCACGATAAAGGGTTGCGCGTTCATCCGGATCGAACTCGCTCCTTTAGCGGAGGCGCGCGGGACGATGATTCACGGGACCCTCGCGAACGCTCGATGAATCGCGCGGAACAGTTCCTCGTCCTGGCGCGGGAAGATGGTCCGCAGGTCGAGCTTGAAGCGACCGCCGGCGACGTAGCCGACTACGGGCGGAGAACCCTCGCGCAAACGCGCGGCGAACTCGGTCAACGGCATGTTTAACGGTCGCAGCTCGAGCGAGACCGACGGAATGACCGAACGCGGCAACGTGCCGCCGCCGATCTGGGACTTGCCTTCGCCGATCACCGTTTTCATCGGCAACGCTTCGAGGGCGGTCGCGATTCTGCTGGCTCGGGCTTGCAACGCCTCGTTCGAGACGCGGAGTATCGCCAGGGCCGGTATGGAATCCACGGCCTGGCCGTTGAGATAGAGGTCAACGGTCGTCTGCACCGCGGAGAGAATGAGCTTGTCGCAGCGCAGCGCGCGGAAGAACGGCTCGCGTTTGAGCGCGACAATCCACCTCGCTTTGCCCGCAATGATGCCGGCCTGCGGGCCGCCGAGCAATTTGTCGCCGCTGAAACAAACCAGGTCCACCCCGCGCTTGATTGCTTCGTCCGGGGTCGGCTCGTGCTCGATGTTCGCCAGCTTCTCGGTTTCCAAGACCGCGCCGCTGCCGAGGTCTTCGACAAACGGCAGGCGATTCTTCCTCGCCACCGCGGCGATTTCCTCGGTCGAAGGCGACTCCACAAAACCGTCCATGAAAAAGTTGCTGCGATGCACCTTCAAAATCATCGCCGTGTGTTTGCCGATCGCTTTGCTGTAGTCGCCCGGCGAGGTCTTGTTCGTGGTGCCGATTTCGCGCAGTTTTGCGCCGCTGGCTTCAAGAATCTCGGGAATGCGAAAACCGCCGCCGATCTGCACCAGTTCACCCCGCGAAATGATGACTTCCCTGCGTTCTCCGGAAGTGAATTGCCGAAGCATCAACACCAGCGCGGCGGCGCAATTGTTGACCACTGTCGCCGCCTCCGCGCCGCAGAGAAGGGCGAGATTGTGTTCCAGATAAGCGGCGCGATCGCCGCGCTCGCCGCCGGCCAGGTCGAATTCGAGATTGGTGTAGTTCGCGGCAATGGTTTCGAGCTTTTCCAGAACCGCGCGGCCAAGCGGAGATCGACCGAGGTTGGTGTGGACGATGATGCCGGTGCCGTTGATCACAGGTTGTATCCGGGTCGAGCGCAGAGCGCGCAGCGAAGAGCGGACCCGCCCCAGCACGCCTTCGAAGTCGGGAACGTCCTTTTCCTGGCGCAGCGCCGCCAGTTCCCGGCGGACGAGGGCAATGACCGCCGGACGCGGCACCTCGGTCTGGCCGAGCGCCTGAAGGACTTTCTCGACCGCAGGGATGGAACGTAAAGCGGCGGATTTGTTGATTTTCTTTTTGGTTGTCACGTCATTGATCAACCCGAACTCTGGACTCGGTCGAACGCACGATTCGACCGATGACAATAGCACAAGGTGTGCGATATCGCTTTAAAACCTTGAGGACCTGTTGCAACAGGCGCGGACGGACGCACAGCAACAGGCCTCCGCTGGTTTGAGCGTCGGCAAGAAGATGTTTCTGCGCCACGCTCACGCCGTTCCAGTTTGTGAAGGTATTCGCCGTTTTCAGATTCTCGCGGCTGCCGCCGGGAATGCAATCTTCCGCGATGAGTTTGAATACGTCCTCGCTGATGACCGGCACGGCCGATGCCCCGATCTCCGCGCCCACCCCGCTCGATCGGCACAGGGAGCCAAGATGACCGAGCAACCCGTAGCCGGTCACGTCGGTGCCACCGCGCACCAGCCCGCGTTCGGCCAGTTCCGCGCCGACCAGGTTCAGCGCGCACATGCTGAGGACGGCCTTATGAATGGCGGCGCGGCTCGCAAGCGCCCGCTTGATGCCCGTCGTGATGATGCCGGTACCCAACGGTTTGGTCAGCACCAGCCAATCACCCGGTCGCGCGCCGGCATTCGTCATCATCCGGCGCGGGTTGACCAGGCCGGTGACCGAGAGCCCATAAACCGGTTCCGGATTGCGGATGGTATGGCCGCCGACGAGGACGCATCCGGCCTCTTTCACCTTGGCCGCGCCGCCGCGGAGAATCGCGTTGATGATTCTCGGCGGCACAACGGTTGTTGGAATGCCCAGGAGATTCATGGCTGTGAGCGGCCGTCCGCCCATCGCATACACGTCCGACAGCGCGTTGGCGGCGGCGATCTGGCCATAGACGAAAGGGTCGTCAACGATGGGCGTGAAAAAGTCCACCGTTTGCACCAGGGCGCGGGCGCGGCCGATGCGATAAACACCGGCGTCATCGGCGGTGGCCGCGCCGACCAACAGGTTCGGGTCGCGCACGAGCGGAAGCTGACGCAAGACCTGCATCAGGGCCCTTTGGCTCAGTTTGGACGCTCAACCGGCGCAGGAGGAGAGCGAAGTAAGTTTAACCATCTGTTCGCGCGACACGCGGACCACCTCCTTCCTCCGGATTTACGAATTGCGATTTACGATTTAAGCGCAGGCCGGCGGACACCGCCGTCCGGGTCGGTTCCTCAAATCGGAAATCGGAAATCGGAAATCGGAAATCGACGTGGCGGAGAGGGCAGGAATCGAACCTGCCTCGACCCGTGAAACGGACCGACGACGGTTTTGAAGACCGCGGAGGCCACCAGGCACCCATTACTCTCCGGGAAAAATCATCGGCCAAACATCGAACGTCCAACGGGCAAGGGCACGGATTCCGGGTTCGAGGTTCAATGTTTGATGTTTGTTCTGAAACCAACTCCCGGAAGGCGACTGCGCGGTAGCGGGCGCAACCGCATTCAAAGCTTTCCCTTGATCGCTTTGAGTATGGCGCCGAAGTCAGGGAACTCGCCGGTTTGCAATTTGGAGTAAATCTTCTGCCCATTGACGCTGACCTCAAAAGCGCCACCGCCGGACGGAACCAGCTTCAACGAACCGATTCGCTGCTTCAACGTCAGGATTCTTTCCGCCAAACTGACGGCCTTCGGTTCGTAGTTTCAAGCCGTGCAATACTCGATGGTGATTTCCGGGTTCATATCTGCGTTCCGACGCAACACAGTAGGCAAGACTCATCGGCGCGTCAAGGGATGCCGCCCAACGGTAGTGCCTTAATTTCAAATCTAAACTGTAGCGGCGCTCTATGAGCGCCGTTTTCGGCGGTCACAGACCGCCGCTACAACCAAATTAAGGCACTCCCCGCCCAACGGTAGTGTCCTGATTCGGTGGCGGCCGCGCTGCGGCACCGCCGCGCGCCGCGGCAGCGGCGCACCCACCTTAAGCAGATCAGGACACTACCTGGGACATCACCCGTCCAACGCCGCCCAGGACTGCAAAACCGGTTGACCTCGGATTGGACTCACCGAGAAGGGCCCCGCGAATCCGAAAACCCTTCGGACGCGCCAACAAGAGTAAGAATTGTTCGCGATTTTGGGTTTGCCAACCTGCCAGACAGGATTAATCTTCAGCTTGTGAAAGTCTCAAGGTGCACCGGTTGTGCTTTGGTTTCCACGGGGGAGATTGCTTTCGGTGTGGTCATCCTCCTTGCCTCGCTTCCCCTGTTGAGGCAACCCTCCCTGGCCGAAGCGGCCGATAACGCTGCGGACACGGCTGCCGCGTCGGCGGCAGGTCAATATCAGGCGTTGGTAAAGGAATACGAAGCGGCGCAGCAGGAGTTCTCCAGAGCGTATGGCGCTGCCAGGACAGATGAGGAACGCCAGAAACTCTCGGAAAAATATCCGCAGCCTCAAGCCTGGTCGCGGCGCCTGTTGGAGTTGGTCCGCAAGAATCCCAAAACCCAGGTCGCTGCCGATGCCCTGATTTGGGTCGTCACCAACGATCGCTATGGAGAGAATCTCGACGAAGCCCTGGAGATTCTGCTGCAGGACCACGTTGAGGACGAAAAGCTCGGCCAGGTCGCCCAGATGCTGGTGTACTCCAACGCGAAACATCCCGAGACGGCGCTCGAAATCCTATTACAGAAGAACCCGCACCACGAGGTTCAAGGCAAGGCAAGGTTCAGTCTGGGTCTGGTCAACAGGAGTCAGGACAAAAATGCAGAAGCCGAGAAGCTGTTTGAGCAGGTCATTGACAGGTTTGGAGACATTCAGAACTACCGAGGCACGCTGGCCGATGCCGCGCGCGGACAGCTTTTCGAGATGCGGAACCTCGCCATTGGAAAGATCGCGCCGGAAATTGAAGGCGAGGATCTGGATGGCAAGAGTTTCAAGTTGAGTGATTATCGAGGCAAAATCGTGGTCCTCGACTTCTGGGGCGACTGGTGAGGCCCCTGCCGGGCCATGTACCCGCACGAGCGGTCGCTCGTGAAAAGATTGGCAGGCAAACCGTTCGCGCTCCTCGGCATCAACAGCGATCCGAAGGACCGCCTCAAACAGGTCCTTAAAAAGGAGAACATGACCTGGCGTTCCTGGTGGGATGGTGGTACCACCGACGGCCCGATCGCCACCCGATGGAATGTCAGCGGTTGGCCCACGACCTACGTGCTCGATCATAAAGGGGCGATTCGATACAAGCACGTTCGCGAGAAAGAGATGGACGACGCCGTGGACGCGCTGCTGGCCGAACTCGAAAGAGAACAGGCGGTCGGAAACGGACCAAAGAAGTGATGTTCGAAACTTGAGAACGGATTGATTCCGGAGCAGGCTCGCGCCGGGAACTGAAAGTGTTATGAGTGAACTGGCTGAAAAAGAATGCGTCCCGTGCGAAGGCGGGGTTCCACCGCTCAAAGGTCAGGCTTTGGCCGGCCTGTTGGAGAAACTCGGCAATGGCTGGCAGCTCATCAACGAGCACCATCTCGAAAAGGGGTTCTCTTTCAAGAATTTTCGCGAGGCCCTCGCTTTC
Organism: Verrucomicrobiota bacterium; assembly: GCA_003219675.1. GTDB lineage: Bacteria > Verrucomicrobiota > Verrucomicrobiia > Limisphaerales > AV2 > AV2. Next base: position 2,495 of record QHPW01000204.1, on the reverse strand, counting down.
ACCAACAAAGTCGGCGAAGTGGCGGAAGCAAACAAACACCATCCTGATATCTACCTGGCCTGGGGCCGCGTGAAAATCACGCTTTGGACACACAAGATGGATGGGCTGAGCGAAAGCGACTTCGTCCTGGCTGCGAAGATCGACCGGTTGAAGTGATGGGCGGAGGTTGCCCGCGGGTCAATGAATTGCGCCAAGGACGACCTGTCCCGTGTGAAAATCAAATGAGGGCGTCATGGTGGGGCGAGACTCCGTCGATCCCTGAACGGCAGCGGCAAGCGTCCCGCCCGACGCGGAACTCTTCGGTCTTCGGTCCTCGGTTTTATATCCGCAGAGTAGTACAAAACTTTGATTGACCTGACGCAAAGTTTTGTACGCTTGCCCGCCGGACCGCCGGACCGCCGGACGGGTCACGAACTGCGCGCTTGCGCCACACACTTCTTCCAAGCACCATCCCGCGTTTCGGATGCTGACGATCAGCGGATTAACCAAAGCATTCGGCGGACGGACGCTGTTCGCCGACGTGTCGTTGCAAGTCAGCCGCCGGGACCGCATCGGTCTCGTCGGGCCAAACGGCGCCGGGAAAACCACGCTCTTCTCTCTCATTCTGCGGAACCAATCGCCGGACGAAGGCGAGATTACCTTCGAGCGCAACACCACGGTCGGTTACCTCCCGCAGGAAACCGCGCCGGTCGCGGACGAAACCGTTCTCGAACTGGCCACCGCGATTTCACCGGAGTTCGTCAGGATGCGCCGTCAGGTGCTCGCCTGGGACGCCGGGCATCCGGGCGAAGCCGATTTCCACGACAACGCCCACGACCGTTTCAACGAACTCGGCGGCTATCAACTCGAAGCCAGAGCAAAGAAAATCCTCGCCGGCCTCGGTTTTCGCGAGGTTGACTTTCATCGACCTGCCCGCGAGATGAGCGGCGGCTGGGTGATGCGCGCGCATCTGGCGCGTTTGCTGGTGCAGGAGCCCGGCCTGCTGATGCTCGACGAGCCGACCAATCACCTGGACCTCGAAGCGCTGCTCTGGGTTCAGGATTATTTGAAGAATTATCCCGGAGCGATTTTGATGATTTCGCACGACCGCGAGTTTCTGAACCAGCTCGTGGGCAGCATCGTGGAAATCCGGCTCGTCAGACTGATCCGCTACCGCGGCAACTACGACGATTACCTCCAACAACGCGACGCGAACGAGGCGCAACTCCTGGCGGCTTACAAAAATCAGCAGCGCGAAATCGGGCGACTGATGGAGTTCGTGGTCCGTTTCCGCGCCAAGAACACCAAGGCCACACAGGCGCAGGCCAAGCTCAAGCAGATCGAGCGCATGGAAAAAATCGAAGCGCCGGTCAGCGACGAGAAGCAAATCGCCTTCTCCTTTCCGCAACCTCGACGCAGCGGACTCAAGGTCATCACGCTCGAGAGCATTCGCCACGCCTACGGCGACAACGTGGTGTATCGCGGCATGAACTTTCAGGCCCAGCGCGGCCAGCGCATCGTCCTGGTCGGGCCGAACGGGGCGGGCAAATCCACATTGCTCAAACTGCTCGCCGGTGTGCTGCCCGTGCAGGCCGGCTCGCGCGCACTCGGTCACAATGTCAAGGCGGGCTATTACTCGCAAAACCGCGTGGACACATTGCGCACAGAGTTGACCGTGCTCGAGGAAGCGCTCGATACGCCCCAGCGCGTCACCGAACAGTTCGTGCGAACCGTGCTTGGCTGTTTCCTGTTTCGCGGCGATGACGTGTTTAAAACGGTGAACGTCCTGAGCGGCGGCGAGAAGAGCCGCCTGGCGCTGGTGAAGCTGCTGCTCGACCCGCCGAACCTCATCCTGATGGACGAGCCGACCACGCACCTCGACATTCCAAGCATCGACGCGCTGGCCGCCGCGCTCGACCAATACGAAGGCACGCTCATCTTCATCAGCCATGACGTTTATTTCATTCGCGCGCTTGCCAACCACGTGGTTCATGTCAGCGGCGGCCAACTCACGCACTATCCCGGCGGTTACCAGTATTACCTCGATAAAACCGCGGCGACTTCTGAACGCGCCGGGCTGACCGCGGACGCGCGGGGCGGCGTGTCGCCGTCCCAAACCTCAATCCGTGGGCGGGGTGTTGCGACCAATCAACCAGGGACGGCCGCAAGCCGTCCCTCCCAGGGCCGCAAGGAACAAAAACGCCTTGAAGCCGGGCAACGCCAGGCGCGTTCGCGCGACCGCAAGGCGCAACAGGAAATCGTGCGCCGGTTGGAACATGAAATCGCCGAACTGGAAGCGCGCCAGGCCGAGTTGACCGCAGAATTGGAGAAACCGGAGACCTACGAAAAATCCGGCGCAGCGCTCCAAATCAACCGCGAACTCACCTCCGTCATGGAAAGTTTAAAACGCTTGACCGCCGAGTGGGAATCAGCCGCTTCAAAGCTCGCCAAGGCGGAGACGAGCTGAAGCCTCACCTTTCTTCGCTTGGCAGCACGACGATTGTCATGAAAGACAT
>QHPW01000207.1:4221-8014 GCA_003219675.1 Verrucomicrobiota bacterium | reverse complement strand
TCTGGTGCGGGTGGAATCCTATATTTTCACTATCGCCAGATAATCGGCGACGGATCAAATCGCGAGCCGTTCACTCGTTCAATCCCCAGTGCGGGAAGGGCTGAACCTGGCGCCACGCCTCGGTGAGTAAAGGTAAACGAACACCGCCCGGCGCACGTGTGTTGCTCGCAGCGCGCAGCACCTCCTTGACCACTTCCAATAGTTGGTCAGTCGTAAATGGCTTCAACAACGAGGCAGCGACTTGGAGCCATGGACTTCGATTCAGCTCTTCCGTGTCCAAAGTTCCCAAGGCCAGGACGACGGGCAAAGTCATTTGCGCGGAACGGAGCCTCCTCACCAATTCAACGCCGGAAAAGCGCCGCGTGTTGTTGTCGGTTATGAGCAAATCGTAGCTGTTAGCTTGAAGTGCTTCCCAGCCCGCCTGGCCATCCTCAGCGGTGTCCACCTGGTAGCCGGAGCGAAGCAGCACTTTGCCGCTCATGACTCGAATCGCACGGTCGTCATCGACCAGCAGGATGCGGCCAGTCGTACCCATATTGAATCCAGCCGAAACACTGACGGCCATTTCGGAATGGGCTAGAGTCTTCATATTCTCTTCATTCACGGTCTGCGAGCGCGCGATTATTCCTCTGACGGCGCGGCTCTCAGACCTGGTTTACTCGTTAATTCCCCAACCCCGATAAGAGGGCGCGTGATGTAGGATTTCCTCCAGCACAGTCCCGACGGTGTTTGCCCGCCGCTGCAATTGGTCGAATCTCGCGCTGATGTCCGACTCTGACCAGTTCGATTGGTGACCGAAAAAGTCCAGGCCGCCCACCTCGGCCAGCTTTTTCAGGTAGGAACAGACCGGGGTGTGATTTCTCCCGGCTTGAGGGCCATACCTGAGTCATGCGCAAATTATGATTCTCCGTTTGAATAATGGAATTGGAGGTCAACCCTAAACTTTCTAGGGAATTCTCCTATGGCCTTTAATCCGCCCTTTGAACAATCGAGTAAAAAACAACGTAAGTCTCTCTAACGTCCTCGGCCTGCCCCAGTAACAGGGCAACACAGGCCGCGGAGACTATCCTCGCCTCACTCCTGCCTGAACCTCGACTGGACCGCCCAGAAAAGCGCCTGGGATTACGGCGAGCGCACGCGATAGAAACCTTTCGGGCGGTTCATCAACTGGGGACCGGTAAACAGGAACTGGCCGGGAGCAACTTCCGTGACGCCACCCAGAATGATCCAGTTGGTCATTGGCAGGGATAGGTTCGTATTACTAAAGACGGTGAAACTCCGGCCTGGCGTGTTGGTGAAGGCGAATTGAAACGCGCCGCTGGCCAGCATCACCGCATTGGTCAGGACGATCTCCGGCGCTGCGAGTGTCACAGCCATGTTGTCGGCCATAAAAATGGTCGCGCACTGCCTTGGTCTTACGTGTCCACCACGCGCCGTGGCGGTGGTTCGGATATTGCGTCGGCGGATTCTGCGCCTGCGTTATCGTAATCCCATTGGCTCCGCGAAACGCCCCAAAGTAATGCCGAAGCAGCGGTTTTCCTTGATCATAAGCACCACGTGTTCGATCGGCGTCCTACCCGGCGGGGGTACATTCATTGCACTGCGAATAGCCTTTCCCAGTTCGGTTTTTCAGGAAGATCCCTTATCCCTTTTACGTCGCTCGGCGAAGGAATGAGTGGCGAGCAAACTTGAGTCTGGGGCGACCCGCGTCAGCTCCAGGAACCGAGAAACGCGGGCGACTACAGAGCCTCCGACCCTCGTGCTTACGATTCGCCGGCCTTCTGCGTTTCCACCCAGCGCACCGCGTGGCGGATCAGCGACGTGGCGTCACTGAGCTGAAGCTTTTCTTTGATGTGCTCGCGGTGCACGTCCACCGTCTTGCTGCTCAGGTTGAGTTGTTTCGCAATCGCCTTCGTAGTCAGTCCCTGGCCGATGAGTTCAAAGACTTCGAACTCGCGGTCGCTCAGTTTCTCAATCGGCGAGGTCGAGCCGCGCGGTTTCCGACCGGACAGGTTGTCCAGAATTCGGGCGGACATCCTCTCGCTTACATAGACCTGCCCGCTCAACACCTGGCGGATGGCGACAAGCATCTTCTCGCCACCGGCTTCCTTCATGAGATAGCCGCGCGCCCCGGCCCGCAACGCGCGCTCGGCGTGGAGCATTTCGTCGTGCATTGAAATGACCAGGACAGGCAGGCTGGGGTAAAGAGCCGCGACGTCCTTGATGAATTCCAGACCACCACGGCCCGGCATTGTCATATCGGTGATCACCAGATCCGGAGAACATTTCGGAATTTCACTCAGCGCTTCCTCGGCCCGGCCCGCCTGGCAACAAACCATCAAGCTCGGCTCCGCGTTGATGAGCGTGGTCACACCGGTACGCATCATCGGATGATCGTCCACGAGCAGAATCCTCCTCCGAACCGTCGATGTCCGTTTGCCCCGGTGATTCGCGGCTGACGAACCCTTGACCGCCTTTGCAGCGGTGCCAGCACCTCTTGAGGTTGGTTTTGTTTTCACGATGGCTTTCTCAGCGTGCAAGTGATCCGCACGCCTTTGCGCGGTGCGGAATCGATGTCCAGCGATGCGCCGATGAGTAGCGCCCGATATTTCATCACGTGCAGACCCAAGCCCGAGTTTTGCGCGGAAGCCGGGGAAAGCCCGAGTCCGTCGTCCTGGACCGAAATGATCCACGAACCGTCTTGTTCGCTGAGGGCAATGTCAATTTTCCCGGCTCGACTGTGTTTCAATGCGTTGTTCATTGGCGTCCGGCAGCAGGACGGGCTCGGCGCAGAAGAGCGCACACTTGATTCCGGACATCGATTGCCGGCTCACGCTGACCATAACGCCTGCCATCACGCGGTGAAGCCAAAGCGGAACTTCTCCTCATCCGGCTTGATGCCGAGGGAGGCGCAAATGCGCTTGGAAGCCAGGAGGCCTGCAGCGGTCTTGACCATTTTGTCGAAATCGTGCGTCGGCAGATCCACTCCCTCGTGCTTGATGGTTTGAATCCGGAACCCGCGTTCCAACAACTCTTCGACAAACTCTTCGCAGGCGACCGGATCGTCGGTGGAGTAGTGGTTGGTGTGGGCGTGTTTCTTGAACTGAGTCGTGTATTCAACAGTGTATTTCGGCAGCATAACGTTTCTTTCTCTTACGTTCGTTACTGATGGGCCAGCGCCGGCACCGCCCGCCGGACTCGCTGGACCCATCGATGGAAAATGTCGCGCGCCATCTCGACCGTTTCATCAGGGCCTACCGATTCGAGAACTGTTTCCGGCTTCGGCAACCATTCGATTGAAAATCGCTTTTCCTTCGTGAGAATCCCTGTTGTGCGGAGGAATGCATCCAGCTTGACGGCCAGCCGAGCTGCATCTTCGTCGTACTGAGCGTCAGCGGAAGCGCACACTTCGCGAATCCCCTGCGGCGTTTCCACCGTTCCGAGAACTTCAATGGTGTCGGTGACTCGTTTCATTTTCCATACATACAGTGCATTACCCGGCCATTGTCCGGCTTGTCGTAAATTGGGAAGAACTCGCCAAATCTTGCTGTCTGTGTGCGTCGTGCTCAGGCAGGATGCCGGCGGAGTTTCAGACAAATTCATGTTCTTGCTCGCGCACCACGAGCACCGGGCAGGGCGCGAGACGCACAACATTTTCTGCGACGCTCCCCATGAAGACATGTTTCAAGCCCGTGCGGCCGTGCGTGGAGATAATGATGAGGTCGTTCTCCAGCTTTTTGGCGCAATCAACGATCTCCACCACTTCCTGACCGATCCGGACGAGCGTCTGGGC
>QHPW01000207.1:0-4201 GCA_003219675.1 Verrucomicrobiota bacterium | reverse complement strand
CGTGCACGACGTGCAAAAGCGTGATGGTTGCGCCGGACTGTTTGGCCAATGGAACGGCGTATCGCAGCGCCTTTTTCGAGCAGTCCGAAAAGTCAATCGGCACCAGAATCTTTGTCAGCTTGAAAGGCGGTGGCGTGCCGTTGGTTGTGTGCGCGGTTTGGGAAAGACGCTCCGAATCGCGGGGATTCAACTCCACGACCACGTTGCCCGATTTTCTTGAGGGTTTGATCTTCATATCGATTCCTTTTTGGTTGAGGGTTGGTCCACGTTGGACAAAGTCATCTTCCTTCTGGCGCACCACCAGTACCGGGCAGTGCGCGTGCTGCACCACCCGCTCGGCGGTGCTCCCCAAAAGGGCGCGCTTGAATCCAGTGCGACCGTGCGTGGCGATGATGATCAGGTCCGCGTTGAACATCTTGGCGGTTCTGACGATTTCATCGAAAGGCTTGCCGATGCACACCAGCGGGTGCACCGGCGTCAGGGGGTCGATTTCCCTGCGCGCCAGCATGACCAGCTTGTGATGAAGCTTGTTGGCTACTTGGCGGTCGGAAACTTCCAGCGGCACTTTGCGCACGTCGTGGAGAAATGCGGCCGGCTCCACCACATGAACCAGGCAGAGCGAAGCGTCGAACTGCCCGGCAAAGGCCACCGCGTATTTCAACGCCTTGAGCGACGATTCCGAGAAATCAATCGGCACCAGAATCCTCTTGAGCTGTAATCCGTAGGCCGCTGGCGCCACGGAAGTGGAAGACGTGCCAACCTGCACGGCCAGTGGTCGGATCCACCTTCGCTTGTTCCCGGTGCCTTTTTCGGCTGCCTTCATGTGTTCAACCCTAACATTGTCTTTTCTTTCACCGCCGTAGCCTAGGGCTAATAGAATTCACCCACTACACGGACGTTGTCATTGAATGCACATTTCTTGAGGGCAGGTTAATTTGCTGCTGCCAATCAAAAAATGACCGGCGATTGCCAAAGGAGGTGAAGTTTCTTTTTCACGTTCGCTGGATTTCACAAATGGCCACAGCACACCATCGGATTCATGCGAATCTGACACGGCTCGGATTAACCGCAACTGCCATTCCGAAGTGGTGTCTGCGCTCGGTCCGCCAGAGAACGCTGCCGTCTAGCCGATGATCGCCTTGAATTCTGCGGCATCAAACGCCTGCAGCGTCTCCGTGCGCACGTTGCCCAGGGCCGCGAGCCGACTCAGGCTACTGAGAATTTTCTTCTCGTTGCCGCTCAGGACGAGTACGCCGTCATAAGAACCAGCGGTCCAGAGTTGAGTTTCGACAGCGACACCTGACTTCTTAGCTGCCTTGCTGAACGCCAGTGCGCGGTCGATTGACTTCTTAATGTTGCGCGCGCCTTGGTCTGTGAAACGAATTAACGTAACGTATCGTGCCATAACGGTCCTTTCTTTTGGTGGGTTAGAAGACTTCGGCCTTCAATCCGGCAACGTCCCGCACGCGCCGCGCGATGGCCGAAAGCGTCCGCAGCGGCAGGTGACCACACTCGGAGTGCGGCGTCGGTCGCGTGGCGGAGTAAATCTGCACCAGTGGGATTTGCGCGCCGGCCTCCTTCAGTTCCTTGAGTCGCTGTGCGTAAGCTTCGATTTCGTGCGCAGGCGGCTCCTCCCCGCGAATGGCGGGGAAAAGGCTCTGTAAGACAACGGGGCGTTGGCGGGCCAGCCTTAGGATGTTTGCCAGGATTCTCTCGATGGAACAGTCGGGCTTGTTCACGCGGTTCATATAGTCCTGAGTGCCAGCCTCCAATTTAGCCCAGATCTCATCCCGTGCATTGAACAAGCGCAGTCCTTGTTCCACCTCCGACCGGTCGAGACCGCTGGCGTTGGTGACGAGAACCAGTTTGAAGAACGGGAGCCGGCCGCGCGCACGCAAGTGAATGATCGCTTCGACTGCGTCAGGAAAGTTCGGGCAAAGCGTCGGTTCACCGTCGCCACTTAGAGCGACGTGGCGGAGTTTGAGGAGTTCTTCGGGCAGGCTCCGGTAGTTCGGTCGTTCACGGATGCGGCCTGAGTGAACCAGTCCCAGCGCGCGTTCCAACTCCGCGACCATCACAGCAACATCGAGCTTCAATTCGCGCGCCGGTTCGCTGCGGTTCACTTCGCAATAGACGCAGTCGAAGTTGCAGTACTTGTCCGGGTTCATGTTCACGCCCACGGACAGTCCTCTGGCACGCGGCGAGACGACGGCGTAAACAAATCGGGTGTCGAGGAAATCGCGCGGGCAGCCGAACGCAGTGCCGGCTACCGGCGGCGGGTTGTCACCAACCTTTCGCGTCTTAGCCCCAATCAGCGTCTCTGTCTTCATTTTGGTATAGCCATTGTCGCGCGCTCAGGCAGCAAGGAATTCGTGTTCGTGTTCGCGCACCACCAGCACCGGGCATTGCGCGTGGCGAATCACATGCTCCAGCAACGGTTCATCGCGTGGGTTGAGTTCCAACAACACTTCGCCCGGGTGTTTGGAGGGTTTTGCTTTCAAAGCGATTGTCTGGTCCAGGAGTTAATCGGCCTGTACAAACTCATGCTCTCGCTCGCGCACGACCAGCACCGGGCACGGAGCGTAACGCACGACACGCTCGGTGGTGCTGCCGAGCAACGCGTGCTTCAAGCCGGTATACCCGTGCGTCGAAATGATGATGAGGTCCACCTTCAGGGTCCGGGCGGCATCGGCGATTTCGTGGAACGACCTGCCGAAACGGACGAGCGTTTTCTCGACCAGCTTCGGGGCAATGGCCTGCTCCTTGATGATGTGCTCAAGCTGTCCCCTGCTCGCAGCCTTCACTTTGTCGTTCTCCATCATCAGGGGGAACGAATTTGCGAAATCGGGCGTTGCGACCGGTTCCACCACATGCAGAAGCGTGAGCTTCGCGCCGAACTGCCTGGCGAAGGGCACTGCATACTGCAAGGCCTTTTTTGATGATGTTGAAAAATCGATTGGCACCAGGATGGATTTGATTCGGAGCAGGACGGGATCGCTCTTTGTCCTGGTGCTGGATTCGGATCGAGCCATGGTTGTTAGTCCCCGAGCCACAGCCGACGCGGCAGTTTTACTTCGCGATGCTGTTGTGTTCGTTTTCATAAGATTTTAATTTCTTTCGTTCGCGCTTCTAACTTTGCGCCGATCGAGAGGCGCTTCTACACGATACTTGCGAATCACCAATCATTTCTTGGTGAGCGTAAATGGCTCCGTGTCTCCTCGGGACCGGAGCTGACCCACTCCAAGCATGTCCTCCGCAAGAAACGATTGATGTTCGCCAAGATGCGTGAAGCCTCCGTGATCGTTTTGTCCGAAGCATTATGTGATGAAACTGTTCGCTCCATCCATGAATACGGCGGCCGCTGCTTTTTTCTTTTGGCCCGCAGTCGAAAATTTATGACAACAACTCCAAAATTCGCCATCCATGCTGCAATTGATCCGAACCAACCTCCGCTCGCTCCCTGGAACATCGCGGCGGAGGATTTTCCTCATGACGGTTCCACGCAGGACAAGTGGAAGTTTCTCCTTCGCTACGCTGTGCTCGCGCCGTCGAGCCACAACACCCAGCCCTGGCTTTTTCATATTCGCACCAACGAAGTCGAACTTTACGCCGATCGCACCCGCGCCTGCCGCGTCGCCGATCCCGACGACCGCGAGTTGATCATCAGTTGCGGTTGCGCGCTTTTCCATCTCCGCAGCGCGATGGCACATTTCGGCTACCTTGGTAAAGTGGAGGTCCTTCCTGATTCAGACGACTCTGATTTGCTTGCGCGTGTGGCCATGGGAGTCGAAGAGGAAAGATCCCGGGAAGAAAGCATCCTCTTTTACGCAATCACAAAGCGCCGGACAAATCGCCAGCCGTTCAGGTCGGATCCGGTGTCACCGGCGCTGTTGAACCATCTGCAAGTCGCAGCTTCCGACGAGTCGGCGTGGTTTCAAGTGATTGCCGACGAGAAGAAGCGCTATGACCTGGCGGACTTGATCGCCGAGGGCGACCGAAGACAGTGGTCGAACAAGCGATTCCGGCTGGAACTGGCGGCGTGGGTGCACCCGAATCGCAGCGCGGCGCGCGACGGCATTCCCGGCTACGCTCAGGGCATCGACGACCTCATGTCCTGTGCAGGCCCGCTCGTCGTCCGAACGTTCAATATGGGCGAAGGCCAGGCTGCAAAGGACCATGAATTGGCGACCGGGTCGCCGGT
>QHPW01000203.1:2998-6597 GCA_003219675.1 Verrucomicrobiota bacterium | reverse complement strand
AAGTATTTCATCTCGAAGATGCCCTGCGGCGTTTCCATGTATTTGCCCGACACCGCGCGGCTCACCGTGGTTTCATGCACGCCGACGACCTCGGCCACCTGCACCATTGTCAGCGGCTTGAGCAGGGCGACCCCCTTTTCCATAAAGTCGCGCTGCCGCTTCACGATTTCTTTGGCGATGTTCAGAATGGTTTGCTGGCGCTGGTGGAGGCTCTTGATCAGGAATTTGCCGGCGCGGATTTTTTCCCGGATATATTCGCGGACTTCCTGCGAGCTGTCCGCCTGCGCCATGAGGTCCTTGTAGGTGTTGCTGATGCGCAAGTGGGGGATGTGCTCGTTGTTGGTGGTGACCACAAAGTCGTTGCCGGTTCGCTGAACGAACACTTCCGGCAGAATGTATTGATTGTTGTCGGGCAGAAAAGCCCGGCCCGGCCTCGGCTCCAGATTGCCGATGCGGGTCAGGGCCTTCTGCACTTCGTCCACCGCCCCGCCCAGACCGCGCGCAATTTCCGGAATCCGCCGTTTGCCCAGCGCCTCCATGTATTCGCTCACGATGCGGTATTCCAGCGTGTCCTGTTTGCCCTCCCGTTCCAGTTGCAGCATCAGGCATTCGCGCAGATCGCGCGCGCCGACGCCCGGCGGATGGAAGGTTTGAATGACCTTCAATACTCCGATGATTTTCTCCGGCCGGATGTTGGTCGCAAACGCCAGTTCATCCACGCTGGACTGGAGATAGCCGTAATCATCAATGTTCCCGATGATCATCTGGCCGATCTGACGTTGCTCCTCGGTCAGATCGGACAGCCGGATCTGCTCCAGCAGGCTCTCCTGAAGCGAAGTCCCGGCCACCAGCGAATCGAACATGAACTGCCGTTTCTCCTCCTCTTCCTGACTCTGGCGCATCGGGATATTCGTCTGCGCAAAGTGATCGCGCCATTCCTGATCGAGTTGCGTCAGACGTTCGAACTCCGCCTGAAAATCATCCACCGGCTCGCTGTGGTTCTTCTCGCTCGCCGGATCAAACGTCAGGTCGGCCGGCGGCTCGGCCGGGTCGGCCGCGCTGGCGGCTTCCTCGGCCTCGCGGTTTTCCTTCTCCTCCAGCGACGTCTCCGTCAGCGCCGCTTCCTCCAGCACGGGATTCTGCTGAAGTTCCTGCTCCACCATCGCCTTCAATTCAAGCGTGGGCGCCTGCAACAGCGCCAGCGACTGCTGCAGTTGCGGGGCCAGCACCTGCGACAGCGTCATCTTTTGCGAAAGATGTAAACCCTGAGCCATCGGCAGAATCATAATCCCCCGCTTCAATAGCTCAAGCACTTTGCGGCATGATGCTTGCTTTTTCAGAAATCGTGCCAGCGCAACAGAATAGAAAGTCAATCTCAAATTGACCCGCCTCCCGCCGACGCAAAAGCATTGCCCCGACAATGCCGCAGTCCTAACCTCGAGGGGTGGCAGTCAAGCTCACCATTCTCGGCAGCGGCTCGGCAGGCAATTGCGCCTACCTGGAAACCGAGGAAACCCGCCTGCTCATTGACGCAGGCTTTAGCGGCCGTCAGATCCGCCACCGACTCATCTCCATTGGCCGCACACCGGAAAGCCTGCACGGAGTTCTCATCACCCACGAACACAGCGACCACATTCAGGGTCTGGCGATGCTCTGCGCGAAGCTGCAGGTTCCTGTTTATTGCAACCGCCTCACAAAGGAGGCCGTCGAAAGCCTGCTCCAGACCAGATTCGATTGCCGCATTTTCAGCACCGGCGCCACAATCGAGGTGGGCGACGTGGCGGTCGATACCTTTTCCGTTCCACACGACGCGTACGACCCGGTGGGATTTCTGATGCGGACCAGCTCTGGAAACGTCGGGTTTTTAACAGATCTGGGTCATGCGACAAAACTGGTGATCGAGCGGGTCCGTGCCGCGAACGTCCTGTTGCTGGAAACAAACCACGATCTGAATCTGTTGCAGGAGGACACCCGGCGCCCCTGGAGCATCAAACAGCGAATCCTCAGCCGGCACGGTCATCTCTCCAACGCCGCTGCCGCCGAAGTCGCCGAACAAATCGTCTCGGCTGAATTGCGCCATTTGTATCTCGGGCACCTGAGCCGTGACTGTAACCGGCCCGAGCTCGCCCATTGCGCCGTCAGCGAGCGGCTCCGGCAAATCGGCGCCGATCACGTCCGCATCGAGTCCACCTCGCAGGATGCGCCCTCCTCCACGTTGAGCTTGTGAGCCGCCGAGGCGACTGCCATTGGGACCTTGAACGGTGCGGCGAGACTCCGTCGAGCTCTGATATCCAAGGGATAAAAATCAGGGCTCGACGGAGTCTCGCCCTACCCGGTTCATGGAAAGCCTCCACGGTTGCCACCGCGCATTGACACCATGAACCACCTCCTCCTCGTTCTCGTCCTCGAAACCGAGTCGGTCGAGGACGAGAACGAGGACGAGGACGAAAGGTACGGTTCATGGGAAGCCCGGACCTCCAATTGTTGGACGCGCATTGGGGGGCCACGAACCTTCCCTATGGGTAGGGCGCGGTGTCCTCACCGCGCCGGCATGATGCCGAGCCACACCCCGAATTCAGAGTGCAAAGTTTCGCGCTTATTCGCTGCCCTGTTCGTGGCTAAATCGGGCGATGGAAAAAAGTTTGCCTCCCCTGACGCCGGGCACGCTTTACCTCGTGGCCACGCCCATCGGCAATCTCGAGGACATCACGCTGCGGGCGTTGCGGACGCTCAAGGAATGCGACGTCATCGCGGCGGAAGACACGCGACACACTGCTGAGTTATTTCCAATTCAACGAAGCAAAACGGAGCCAGGAAATCATCGAACGACTGCGGCGCGGTGAAACGGTCGCGCTGGTGACTGACTCCGGCAGCCCGGGCATCAGCGACCCGGGCGGGCGCGTGGTCAAAGCCGCGCTGGCCGCCGGCTTTCGAGTCGAGCCCGTGCCCGGCGCCTGCGCGCTGGTTGCAGCGCTCACAGCCGGCGGGCTGCCGACCGAGGAGTTTCATTTTGTCGGCTTCCTGCCGCACAAATCCGGTCAGCGGCGCAAGAAACTGGAGGAACTGAGATCATTTGCGGGAACGCTGGTGTTGTATGAATCGCCTTATCGCATCGAGAAACTGCTCGCCGAGCTTAATGAAGTGTTTCCGGGCCGATCCGTCGTGCTTGCGCGCGAGTTGACTAAAAAATTCGAGGAGTTTCTACGGGGAACTCCGGCGCAGTTATTGGAGGTGGCGAAAAAACGTCCGCTGAAAGGGGAGTTCGTGGTGCTGATTGACAGCCTCCGATTGTAATCACGGCTGAAGTCTTGCATTTTCATTCAAACAAACTTGCCCGGATTCAAAATCCCCTTCGGGTCGAGCGCCTTCTTGATGACGCGATGCAACGCACGCGCTTCTTTCCCCGCGGCCGCAGGCCACCAGCGTTTTTTGGCCAGACCGATGCCATGTTCTCCCGTGATGACGCCGCCCCAGGCGAGCACTTGTTTGAACAGATCGTCCAGCGCGGCTTCGCTTCGTTTCAACGCGCCAGGCTGCGATTCGTCCAGCATCACGTTGACGTGGATGTTGCCATCCCCGGCGTGGCCGAAACAGGCCAC
>QHPW01000203.1:2151-2957 GCA_003219675.1 Verrucomicrobiota bacterium | reverse complement strand
TCCTCGTTGAGTTTGGTCAACCCGGTGTCGCGCAACGCGTAGGAGAATTCCCGGCGCAATTGCCAGAATTTTTCACAACCCGCTGCGCCAAAACCCCGCTGAAGAAAAACCGGCTTCACCGAGCGGACAATTCTTTCCAACTGCCTCAATTCCGAGCGCACCGACAGCTCCTGACCGTCCAGTTCGAGGATCAGGTGCGCGCAGCACCCGGCCAGGAGCCTGCTTCCAGTCCGCTTTTGGGCCGCGGCCAGGGTGAAGGCGTCTGCCACTTCCAGCGCGCTGGGCAAAACACCCGCGGAAAAAATCGCCCGGATGGCGCGGGCCGCGTCTTTCATCGAACCGAAACCGGTTCCGAGACAGGCTCGAAATGGAGGCAAGGGCAGCAGTTTCAGCGTCGCTTCCGTCACCACACCGAGCAACCCTTCCGATCCGACGAACAGGCGCGCGAGGTCGAACCCGGTTTTGTTCTTGTGCGTGCGACTGCCCAGGCGAACCACCGAGCCGTCAGCCAATACCACTTCGACGCCGAGCACATAGTCGCGCGTTACGCCGTATTTCAAACAGCGCGGTCCGCCCGCGTTGGTGGCGATGTTGCCGCCGATGCTGCAGTCCGCGCGGCTGGCGGGGTCGGGGGGATAATATAGCCCCCGCTTCTCGACCGCGTCCTGGAGCTGCTGTGTGATGACTCCCGGCTCAACCACGCAAACAAAATCCAGCGGATTGATTTCCTTGATGCGGTTCATTCGCGCCAGCGAGAGCACGATGCCGCCGCGCGCAGGAACACATCCGCCCACGTACCCGCAGCC
>QHPW01000203.1:0-2071 GCA_003219675.1 Verrucomicrobiota bacterium | reverse complement strand
GGGCAAGCCGCTGGCAAACCATTTGTCGCCGGAGTGGCTTTGGCGCGTGTGCCTGTCGAAGTGTAATTCTCCCCGGGGCAATAAGCGCTGCAACCTGGCAAGGGTCTTATTCGCTGGCGGTTTCATCGGTGGAACCGTTGGCCGACGCAATCAGCGCTTTGGCTTCCGCCGCATAGTCATCGGGCACCTGCACCAGGACGCCGCCGGTGGCCATGGAGTAGCCGTCCATGCTCAGCGCGGCGAGTTCGTTCACCACTTCGGCGGGGATGTCGGCCGCGTCGAGCCGCGACCGGATCAGTTGCGCTTCGGCCGGGCTGAAACTGCGGAAGACGGTCACCAATTGCATGAGGGAACCATGGGTTCGGTTGACCGCAAAATCAAGCGGCCACAGGCGCTTTTACATCGGCAAAGACGAGCACGCCCGCGCCGGTCTGCACCAGGCTTTGCACCTGGATTTCAATCTGCTGTCCGATGAAGCTGTGGGCGTTGTTCACCACCACCATGGTGCCGTCGTTCAGGTAACCGACGCCCTGCCCTTTGTCCTTGCCTTCGCGGACGATCCTGAGGCTGAACACCTCGCCGGGCAGAATCGCCGGTTTCATGGCCCTGGCCACTTCATGGATGTTGATGTGAGGAACCGATTGCAGTTCTGCGACCTTGCCGAGGTTGTAATCGTTGGTCAACAGTTTGGCGCCCAGGCCGCGTGTGAGCCGGATCAACTTTGCGTCCACTTCGGATTCTTCCGGAAAGTCCGCCTCGTGGATTTTGACTTCGTTGCGGGTATTGCGCTGAATGCGGCTGAGCGTCTCCAGGCCCCGGCGCCCGCGGGGGCGCCGCATCGGATCGTTGGAGTCGGCGATGAACTGAAGCTCTTTCAGCACGAAGCGCGGCACCACGATGGTGCCTTCCAGGAAGTTTCCCTCGATCAGGTCGGCGATGCGCCCGTCAATGATGACGCTGGTATCGAGCACCAGGAGGTTTTCGGGTTTGCTCTGCGAGGCGAATCGAACGAAAGGGATAATCAGGTAAAAGTCCTCTTTATTGCTCCGCATGGCAAGGATCATGCCGATATAGCCAAAGCCCAGAAACAGGCAGAGGCGAATCAACCAGCGAAGTTTGTCCTCCACGTAGAAGAACAGGTCGGACTTGTCGATCAGCAGGGCGATCAGGGTTCCCAGCAACAGTCCGAACGAGGCGGCGGAAAACGCGCGAAGCGAGAATCCCTTGACCAGTTCGTCAATGGCGATGAGCAGGCCGCCAAACCCAAACCCGGTCAACGCGCCCCAAAACCCGTTGTCGATCAGCTCCGGCCGCACCTGGCTGACCATGTAGCCGCCGAGGGTGGAGAGGCTGAGAAATAAAATGCGCAATACCCAGACGGACATAGCTCTAACGCCACGGGTCGCGGCCGGGATAAAGCGGCGACGGCGGCCTGGCTTCGGTTTTCTTCGGTTTCCACAACAGTCCGTGGCGGTTCAAATTGCTGCTGAGCACGGTCAGATTGCTGACCAACTGCGAGACCCCGACCGACAGTTGCTCGTTCTTCAACAAACTGCCGGCCAGTCCCTTTCCCGCCTGGACGTCCGACAACAAACTTTTCATCATCCCGGCGGAGGATTCAATGTTTTTTACGGCGGCGGCCAGATCCTCCTTGTTGGCCGTCAATACCTGCTGGAGATTGGTGGCCAGGTCGTTGAGCCGATATGAAAACAGCGCCAGATTGCTGGTCGTCGCGCTGACCGGAAAAACATTGGACTGAACCACCCGGTCCACGCCGGCCACCGTCTCCAGGGCGCGGTCCGAGACCAGGCGAAAGTTCGCGATGGTCGCGGAGAGATTGGTCAGGCTTTCCTCGCTCAAGACATGCTTCTCCACCCGGGTCAGCGCGCTGTCCAGTCTTTTCGCCGTCTCGTCAATCCGCTGAATAAACCCCAGCGCCGACCGCGCCACTTCCTGAAAATTGAATGGCTCGCGGCAGATCACCTCGGCGCCCTCCCTCAACACCGGCGCTTCGTTCCTGCCGGGAATGATCGCGATGTACTGGTCCCCCAGGAAACCCATCGAATCGATG
>QHPW01000051.1 GCA_003219675.1 Verrucomicrobiota bacterium | reverse complement strand
CCATTTGCCTCGTTTGACCTCATGCTCTTCCGGAACCGCGAGTTCGAGCAGGTGACCCACGGCCGACGACAGCACGTAGCGGTCGCTTTCGTAGTAATCGTCCTGCTTCTTGAAACCGCCGATCGCCTTGGCGATGTCGCTGGCGACGGACGGTTTCTCGGCGATGATCAACGCTTTTCCCATGGCTCAGACGGGCTGGATTTACCAGTCGCCCGGAATTGCGCGCAATATTTCTTTTTCAAGCGAAGCGAAACGTCGCCAAAAAATTTGTCGAAGTCAAAGCCGTAAATCCTTGGTGCCCGGAAGGCTCTCGTGCCTTGAATCCGCGTTCTTTACAAATCGGTCCGGCTCCGTGATTCTTCGATGACGATGAAGTTCAGTTCTGGCTGGCGGCGGTGACAACAGAGCCAACCAGACACAAAAAATCCTGCTTATGAAAAAGTTGATTTTCCGCGTTGTTCTTGCGCTCTTTGTTCTCCTGGTGGTGGCCGTGGGGTTCAGCATTTACTTCCTCGGCTCGATCGTGAAAAAGGGGGTCGAGACCGTCGGCCCGCAAATCACCCGGACCGAGATCAAACTCGATGCCGCGACGCTCTCGCTGCTTTCCGGCTCCGGCAAATTGAAGAGTCTGTGGGTCGGCAACCCGGAAGGCTTCAAGACCGCGTCAGCCATCAAAGTAGGCTCCGTCAGCGTGGAAGTCGCGCCCGGTTCCGTGTTCTCCAACAAAGTTCACGTCAAAGAAGTCAACGTGCAGGCGCCGGAAATCACTTTCGAGGGCGGCTTGAAGGGAAACAACCTGAGCAAACTGCTCGACAATGTGCAGGCGGCCACCGGGGGATCGGAAAAGAACAGCGGCGCCGCGCAAAGCAAAGCGGCGTCGAAAAAACTTCAGGTGGATGACTTCGTCATCAGCGGCGGCAAAATCAACCTCAGCATCGATGCGGGTCCGTTGGGCGGCAAATCCGCGACCGTGCCGCTGCCGGAGATTCATCTGACCAACCTCGGCATCGGGCCGGACGGCATCACGGCAGCGGACCTGACTGCGAAAGTTCTGAAGGAAGTGTTGCAGGCGGCGATTCCCGCCGCCGAAAAAGCCGTGGCCGATCTGGGCAAGGCCGGCACCCATGCCGTCACGGAGGCGGGGAAGAAAGCGGCCGCCGATTCCCTGGACAAAGCAACAAAAGGCATCGGCGACCTGTTCAAGAAGAAATAGCTTTAATATCTATTTTCCAATACAGAACTGGCTGAAAATCGAGTCCAGCAGATCTTCGGTCGTTGTTTTGCCGACGATTTCGCCGACGGCGTTCACGGCGATGCGCAAGTCCAGCGCGACCAGTTCCAGCGTCAAATCACCGCGGAGCGCCTCGAGGGTTCGCAATGTCGCCTCGCGGGCGCGTCGGAGCGCGTCCTGGTGCCGCGAGTTGATCATCACCTGCAACATCCCGGCTTTGATTTCGCCGGCCCAAACCAGATCTTTGATGCTGTCCTTGAGCGCTTCAACCCCCTGGCCGGTCAACGCGCAAACATCCACAATGGATTGGTAGGGCGGGCTGTCCCCAGCCCGCCGTGGCGCGATGAGGACATCGCGCCCTACCTCTGAAGGTAACTCCAAACGTTGCGGCAAATCCACTTTGTTGCGCACGAGGATGCGCTTTTTGTGCGCGAACTGAGTCATATAATTTTCATCCTCGGACGTGAACGGCTCGGAAACGTCGAAGACGTGGAGAATCAACTCGGCCCTGGCCACCGTTTCGCGGCTGCGGCGAATCCCTTCCTGTTCGAGGGTGTCAGCGGCCGCGCGCAACCCCGCTGTGTCCACAAACACCACCGGCAGGCCGCGAATGTTGGCGGTCTCCTCAATCGTGTCGCGGGTCGTGCCGGCGATGGGCGAAACAATGGCGCGGTCGTGTCCGAGCAACTGATTGAGCAGACTTGACTTGCCCGTGTTTGGCCGGCCGATGATGGCGGCCCGGATCCCGCGCCGCAGAATCTGTCCCTCGTTCGCGGTGCGGAGGAGTTCATCCATGAAGGCCACCCCGCCCTCCAGCCGCGACAGCAGTTGTTCCCGGGTGTCCGGCGCGATGTCTTCGTCCGGGAAATCAATGTGCGCCTCAATGTGCGCCAGCGTTTTCATCATGTCCTCGCGCAGTTGATTGATGCGCTGCGACAATTTGCCGGCGAGTTGTTCGTTTGCGGCGGCGAGCGACAGCTCGGTGCGGGTATGAATCAAGTCGGCAACGGCTTCGGCCTGGGCTAGATCAAGCCGGCCGTTGAGAAACGCGCGTTTGGTAAACTCACCCGGCTCGGCCAGTCGCGCGCCGTTCTCCAGCACCGTGTCCAACACCAGCTTCGCGGCGAGGATGCCGCCGTGACAGGTGATTTCGACCACGTCTTCGCGAGTGAACGTGCGCGGGGCGCGCATGACGGAGAGCAGGACTTCATCCACGGTTCCTCCCTGCCGCACGATCCTGCCGTAATGAATCGTGTGAGTCGGCGCTGCGGATGGCTGCGACGAGGTCTTACCGACAGGCAAAAAGCTCCTGTCCGCGATCGCCAGCGCCTGGGGTCCGGAAAGACGGATCACCGCCAGACCGCCTTGGCCCAGCGGCGTTGCAATCGCGGCTATGGTGTCGTCGAGCATGAGTAAACCCGCGGTTGTTGCTCTATTTGCAAGTCTGTCCAGCAATCCATCCAGTTCATCCAGGGTCGCGTCCTTGATGACGGACGCCTCTTTGGCGAAGGAGAAGTAAAACAGCGACGTTTGCCTGGAGGCACTGCCTGATCACCCCTAATCGATATATCAGGTAATATGAGTGCAAGAAAAAAATTGAACAAAACCAAAAATGCCTGCCTGCCGCTCCAAGCCGTTTTATGCGGGGACGGTGGCAGACTTTTGCAACAGGCTATAGCTGGAAATCAGTCTCTATCGCTTTCAGACCATTGCCCCAAAGATCCTGCATCCCGCCAAGGAGTTAACCACCTGTGCTTTTTGGACTGACAACCGACCGCTGCCCTCTAAAAATTCACCCATGACCGACCCGCGATTCAGGAAACTGGCCACACTTCTGACCGAATACTCGACCTCGCTTAAGAAGGGCGACCGCGTGTTGCTCGATCTGATTGATGTGCCGGATGAATTCTCGGTGGAACTGATCCGGGCGGCGCGCGCCACCGGCGCCACCCCGCTGGTCGAAGTGCGGCATACGCGCGTCAGCCGCGAGACGTTACGCGGAACGAATCACAAGCACGCCGGACTCGTATGCGACATCGAGATGTTTCGCATGAAAAAAGTTCAGGCCTACGTCGCCATCCGCGGCAGTCACAACGCCAGCGAAACGTCCGATGTCCCCAGCGGTCTGATGGCGCTTTACTCGAAGACGCTCCGGCCGGTGCTGAATTATCGGGTCAACAAGACGCGCTGGTGCGTGCTGCGCTGGCCCACGCCGAGCATGGCGCAGGCGGCCAATATGAGCACCGAAGCGTTTGAGGACTTTTATTTCGACGTTTGCACCATGGATTATCGGAGGATGGCGCGCGCCATGGTGCCGCTGGCGAATCGGATGAAAAAGGCCGACCGCGTCCAGCTCAAAGCTCCCGGCACCGACCTCGCGTTCAGCATCAAAGGCATCGGCGCCCAGCCGTGCGTCGGCCTGCGAAACATCCCCGACGGCGAGGTTTTTTCCTGTCCGGTCAAACACTCGGTGAACGGCGTGATTCAGTTCAACACGCCGACGATTTATTCGGGCGT
>QHPW01000201.1 GCA_003219675.1 Verrucomicrobiota bacterium | reverse complement strand
ATCGTTCGGTCAAACCGTAGGGCACGCGCCCGACTACAGCGTGCAGTTTCCCGTACTCGCCGTGCTCGAGAGCACAATTGACTTGTCCAGGGTTGCGCGCGCGGGTATGCCACCGTTCGGGTCGGACGGGCATGAACTTTCTCTCTCTGATCGAAACCAAGCGCGACGGGGCGGCGCTGGCCCCGCACCAGATCCGGCAGTGGGTGTCAGCCTGTAGCGGCGGTGGAATTCCCGATTACCAGTTGGCCGCGTTGCTCATGGCCATTTATTTTCGCGGGATGACTGAAGCAGAGACGCGCGAACTCACGCTTGCGATGCGCGATTCCGGCGATGTGCTCCAATTCCCGCCCGACCCGCGCCCCCTCGTGGACAAGCATTCCACCGGCGGCGTCGGCGACAAGGTTTCGCTCGTGTTGACGCCGTTGCTCGCCTGTCTTGGCTTTCGCGTGCCGATGATTTCCGGGCGCGGCCTTGGCATTACCGGCGGCACGCTCGACAAGCTCGGATCGATTCCTGGATTCAACATTGATCTCACGGCGGAAGAAATCCGTTCCATCGTCCAAAAAGTCGGCTGCGTGATCTGCGGGCAAACCGGGCGGATGGTGCCGGCGGACAAGACGCTCTATGCGCTGCGTGATGCAACCGGCACTGTCGGATCCATTCCGCTGATCACCGCCTCGATCCTTTCAAAGAAACTGGCGGAAAACATTTCCGCGCTGCTCCTCGACGTAAAGTTCGGCGGGGCGGCGTTCATGCCGACGAAGGAAGAGGCGCGCGAGCTGGCACGGGCGATGGTTGCGCTCGGCAGGGAATGCGGCGTGAACACGCGCGCTTTGCTCACGCGCATGGACGCGCCGTTGGGGCGCGCCGCGGGCAACTGGCTCGAAGTGAAGGAAGCGGTCGCTTGCCTCGAAGGCCGCGGCCCGGAGGACCTGCATACGTTGGCCGTTGAGTGCGCCGCGCACCTGCTGATGCAATCGAACAAGGCAAAAAATCTGGATCATGGCCGCGGGCAGGCGGCGCTATGCTTCGCCTCGGGTCAGCCGCGTGAGAAGTTCGACGATATGCTCGCTGCGCAGGGCGCTGACATGAAGGAGTTCAACAAGAGGTTGGCGCTGGACCGCACGGCGCCGGTGGCGATGGAATACCGCGCCTCGGGGGAGGGGTTCATTGTTGGATGCAACGCGCGTGTGGTGGGTGAAATCGTTCGCGACCTTGGCGGCGGTCGTCTCACGAAAACCACGATTATCAACATGCACCTGGGCGTGGACGAGCTGGTCAAACCCGGCGAAACCGTTGCCGTGGGCTCGGTTCTTGGTCGCGTCCACGCAGTTGACGAGGCCCAAGCCGCTGCGGCGTGCGAACGATTGAGAACGGCCTTCGAATTCTCCAATGCACGGCCGGAGCTGCCTCCGCTCGTCGAGTCCGTCGTCCAATGAACGGCACAACCGAAGCGCGCGATAGAAACAGCCCGCGATCGTGGCAGCTCCCACCGTTTTCCAACCGCGCATCGGAGCCATGAACCCCCAACTGGCAGGGCGCGGTGTCCTCACCGCGCCGCGGCCCGGCGGGCTGAGGACAGCCCGCGCTGCCTTGCGGTTCATGGAAAAGCGAGCACCTCCAAAAATTGGAAGTGAGTTGGGGCCATGAACCGGGGCGCCGGCTGCAGAGTGGGACAGGCTTCCAGCCTGTCAGTCCCGAACAGGCAGGATGCCTGTGCCACTTTCTGAGGTTCATGGGTATTTTCCACGGTTTTGCAACCGCGCATTTGGACCATGAACGGTGGGGCGAGACTCCGTCGAGCCCTGATCTCCCAGCCACAGGAATCAGTTAGGGCTCGACGGAGTCTCGCCCCACCGGGTTCATGGAAAGCAGGCTGCCACCCGCCGCAGGGGCGGTGACTCCATCAGTCGTCCGTTCCCCAGTCGTTAGCCGGCATGGCACGATAGAAGCGATGCGTGTGTTCGTCTGCTTCGGGATCGACAAAGTGGATGGCACCGTCGGTGACGATATTGGTGCACAGCGGCATCCAGTGCTCCATGTCGCTGGAGCATTCCAGCCGGAAGCCAAACCCGTTCGCGGCCGGCAGACAGAGGTGGAACATGCCCTCGGGCAGGCGCGAGCTGGGCGGACGAGGCTGGTCGTTGTCCACGATGATGGCGACGGCTCTGTTCGGCTGGCCGATCACATAAGCCGGCGTCGCATTGGTCGGCGGCCGGGCCAGTCTAAGCACGACCGTCTCAATGTTTTCCACGACGGCGTCGTCGAGCGGCACGACGACGATTCGCGCGGTGTGAAGGCCCGCCGGAATCGTCACGGCGCCGGGCAGAGTGGCGTAATCAACACCGTTCGACGCGGTGCCCGAGATTGAATAATAGATCGTCAAGTTGGAGTTCGTATCGCCGCTCCGGCGTACGACCATCGTCGCCGTGTTGGTGGTCGGCGAATTTGTTCCGGCACGCGGTCCCCAGTGCCAGAAGTTGGTTCCTTCGGACGCAACGGAGTCGCGCGCGAAAATGGTGACCACGGGCGTCTCGCGGGTCGTTTGATCAAACACAGTCACATGGACCGGACCGGAGGTGCTCATCATACCTGACGCAGCCGTTGCGAGTGCGGTGAGCAGGTATTCCCCAGCAGGGATACGACTGAACGGTGGAAGCGGTTGCCAGAGATCTGTACACAAGAAGTTGGTAGAATGAAGGTGGTTGAAGGCGGTCCCAAGATAGTTTGTGTTGGCGAAAAAATCGACCCGTGCCACAAAGCCCTCCGGATCGGCTGCTGCCACTCTGATGAGAACGTTGGAGGGAGCTACGAATTTTGCGCCGTCGAGAGGCTGGGTTATTTGAATTGCCGGCGGCAAGTTTGTGCCGGGGGAGTCATTGTCCTCAATGGTCACCACGGCGTTGCTCGGAAAGCCGATCCGATACGGCTCGACCGGCGACGCAAAAGGTGAAGGCATCAGGTTGGCAACGACTGACTCCGTCCCTTCAACCAGATGATCGTCAATGGGCCGGACGGGAATATCGACAAAAGACCGTCCGGCAGGAATCTCAACATGATTCGAGAGGAACTGATAGTCCACACCGTTTTCAGCGGAGCCAAACAACTGATAGAAAACCTCCAACCACTCGTTTGTGCTGCCGGTGCGTGAGACTCGGAATGCGCCGGCGTTTGTGCCTGCCTCGGAAGCCTGTGGATCCGGCGCAGTGATGATGACGACGGGCGGCGGGTTCGTTGTGATAAAATCATTGTCCTTGATAATCACCACCGCGTTCGTGGTATGGGAAACCTGGTAGTACGACCGCGGGACCGCCGAAAGTATGACGGTCTCGTCGCCTTCAATCAAAGTGTCATCGATCGGAGCAACATCGAGCGCAACTGAACTTAAGCCTGGGGAAATCGTCACGCTTCCCGGCAGCCTGACGTAGTCAAGCCCGGGTGTCGCCGTGCCGCCAACGCTCAGGAAAACGGTCAACGAAATGTTCGTCGGCCCGGCGCGGCTGACCGTAAACGTTCCCAGGTCCGGTCCGGTCTCACTGGCCTGGTTGTCCTTGGCTGTCACGGTGACGATGGTCAGGTCATAGACCGTAACGACGATTGCCACTGACGTGGCGCTCTGGCCGGAGTCGCTGAATGCTTTGGCCGTCAGGACGTGATTGCCCACCGGCGCATTGCTCCAATTCAGGTTGAATGGTCTCGAGTCGTCGCTTCCGATAAGATTTTCGTCCGCAAAAAAGTCCACGCGCTGAATCGCATCATCCAGATCGACCGCGGTCGCCTGGATCAGGATGTTCGACGTGGCAAAATAGCTCGAGTTAGTGAGAGGGCGGGTGATCACGACCCAGGGCTCACGGTTGGTCGGCGGATGGCAAAGATCGCCCAGACCGCTGACCAGCACCGGAACAATAGTATTCGTCGTTGTTCCGTCGCCCATTCCGCCTTCGGAATTGTTTCCCCAAGCAAAGAGTTGGCAGTTGGCGTCCAAGGCCAGATTGTGGCGGTTTCCACAAGTAAACGCTGCCCAACTTGCAACGCCGGACGGCACGACAACTGGGACCGGGGAAGAGCGAGGCATTCGTGTGCCATCGCCGATTTCACCCGAATAGTTGCTGCCCCACGCGTAGAGTTTGCCATCGTCGCCCAAAGCCAGGTTGTGCCCATATCCCGCCGACACTGCCAGCCACCGGGTGACACCGGCTGGCAACAGCACGCGCACCGGCGAGGTCGAGCCGACCGGGGAGTTCGGATCACTTGTGCCGTTGCCCAGTTGGCCCGTTTGATTGCTGCCCCAGGCATAAAGCTGACCGTCATCTCCGATGGCCACGCTGTGCGAGTAACCGGCCGCGACCGCAACCCATCGAGTGACGCCGCCCGGCAAGGCAACCCTGGTCGGAAGAAATCGGTTGGTCGTGTCACCGACACCTAACTGACCGGAGAAATTGTTTCCCCACGCGTAGAGCTGCCCGTCGTCGCCGATCGCCAAATTATGGCTTGACCCGGCCGCCATGGCCTTCCAACGGGTGACTCCGGCAGGACGCGTCACAACCCAGGCAAGTAATTCGCCGCCGTCTGCGAGGGCCAAACTATGCCAGTAACCTGCCGCCACCTGGGTCCAGTTGGTCATGCCGGGAGGCAGCCTGACCTGGACAGCCAGAGTTTCACTGGTGTTCGTTATCCCGTTGCCAAGCTGACCGAAAGTGTTATCTCCCCAGGCGTAGAGCCGACCGTCACCGCCGACGGCCAGAGCGTGAAAACCGCCTGCAGCGATTGCTTGCCAACTGTTGTTTCCGGCCGGAAAGGGAACCAGCAACGGCGTCGATGCGCTTCCGGAAACGAATCCCACTCCCAGTTGTCCAAAGAAGTTTTGGCCCCAGGCTGAAAGCGCACCGCCCGCGTCAATGACAAACGAGGATAAGGAACCCGGCCCGGTAAACAATTTGACCTCCTGCGCGCTCAGAAACGATTGCCGGAAAGTGAGGCCAAAAAAGCAAAGAGAGAGTAGGAAGCACCGATGAACGGAATAGTTTTTCATAATCTTTGCTTTTGTTTTGAAGCTGATTTGAATCCAATTTGACGGAAGGCACTTAGCGAGAAATGTGCCGGGATACAACAATTGGACCGGTTAAATCTTGGAAAATAAGTTTGGCGGCGAATCTTGACGAAAATTTAAGGATCGGGAACCGAATTTGAAACCTTAGCCTGAATGGATTTTGCGATTTTCGTTAGCGGCCGATGCGCGATCTTCACGCAAAATGCGCGAATTTCACGCCTATTAGCGAAACTTGCCTCTTGCTTCCACGCAAGATTTCCCCAGAGGACAAGGTGCCGTTAAGTTCCGTCACGGGATTACGGAGACGGTTCGATAGAAACGATGCTGCTCACCGTTCGCTGTGCGTTTGGATGCACACCGCGCACGCCGAATGTCCCAGGGCCGCGTGCCCGTCTGCGGCGAAAATGTTCGTGCTTTTGTGCGTCGGCGCGTTGTAATTCGTCGCGTGTGAATCCTGTGGCGCTCATCACCGGCGCGTCGCGCGGCATCGGCCGCGGCATCGCGCTGGAACTGGCGAAGATCGGCTACGATCTCGTCCTCAACTTCGCCAGCAACGCCGCGGCGGCCCGCCAAACCACGGCCGATTGTCTCGCCCAGGCCAAAGAAGCGGGAAAAAAAATCCGCGCCGAAATCTGCCCGGCTGACGTCGCCGCGGCGGCCGGCCGGCAAAGTCTCATCGGCTGCACCAGGAAAGCCTTTGGCCGGCTCGATTTGCTGGTGAACAACGCCGGCGTCGCGCCGGCCGCGCGCGCCGATATTCTGGATGCGACTGAAGAAAGTTTCGATCGGCTCCTCTCCATCAACGTGAAAGGCCCGTATTTCCTGACCCAACTCGCCGCGAAGTGGATGATCGAGCAGGTTTGCAGCCGCCGAGAGAACGAGGCGGATTCCCTCGCGCAGAACGTTCCGCCTCCTCACGGCGGCGGCTACAGGCCGAAGATCATCACCATCTCTTCGGTGAGCGCTTATGCGGCTTCGACGAATCGCGGCCAAAGCCGCGCTCTCGATGCTCACGCCATTGTTCGCCGCGCGGCTGGCGGAACACGGCATCAACGTTTATGAAATCCGTCCCGGCGTTATCGCCACCGACATGACCGCGCCGGTGAAAGACAAATACGACAAACTCATTGCCGAAGGATTGACGCCCATCCCACGCTGGGGCACGCCGGAGGATGTCGGCAGGGCCGTCGCCGCCATCGCGCAGGACCTGCTTCCGTTCAGCACCGGCGAAGTCATCAATGTGGACGGAGGGTTTCATCTCCGGAGATTGTAGCAGCCGACGTAAGGAGGCTCTCATCGATTTCGGATTTCGGATTTCGGATTTCGGATTTTGAGTAATGAGCCTCCTTGCGTCGGCTGCTACGAGACAAGATATGGCTATAAAGATCAACCACAAGCTCACACCGCAAAAACTCGTTCCCCAAATCGAGCGGCTGTTCGACCTTTCCGCCCAGAAAATCCTGAGCCTTGAAAAAACCTGGAAGCCGGAAAACGGCGCGCCGGTGTTCACGGTGAAAGGCAAATACACTTCTTACGGGTGGACGGAGTGGACGCAGGGCTTTCAATTCGGCTCGGCGCTGCTGCAATTCGACGCCACCGGCGAGAAGCGGTTTCTGGAAATTGGACGGCGCAACACGATCCAACGCATGGCCACGCACGTCTCCCATGTCGGCGTGCACGACCACGGGTTCAACAACATCTCCACCTACGGCAATCTGCTCCGCCTGATGTGCGAGGGAAAAATCGCGTTCAACGAGCGCGAAAAAGACTTTTACGAACTGGCGTTGAAAGTGTCCGGCGCGGTGCAGGCCGCGCGCTGGACCCGGATTCACGACGGCACAGGTTTCATCTACTCCTTCAACGGACCGCACTCGCTGTTCATTGACACGATGCGCTCCTTGCGCTCGCTGGCGGTGGCGCATCGACTCGGTCACTCATTAATGGGTGAACGCGATCAAAAGATCTCATTGCTCCAACGACTCGTCGAACATGCCGTCAACACGGCGCGCTATAACGTCTATTACGGCGAAGGTCGCGACGCCTACGACGTGCGTGGTCGAATCGCGCACGAAAGCATTTTCAATGTGAACGATGGCGAGTATCGCTGCCCGAACTCGCAGCAGGGTTACTCGCCGTTCAGCACCTGGACCCGCGGCCTGGCCTGGGCGATCCTTGGCTTCGCCGAGCAGCTGGAGTTTTTCCAGGGTGGGGCGAGACTCCGTCGAGCCGTGGAATCAAAAAGTCAGGGCTCGAGGGGGCTCTCGCCCCACCGGTTCAACGAAACACTGCTGCGCGCCGCTACAGCCGCCGCCGGCTTTTATCTCGCCAATTCCTGCGCCGACGGTGTGCCAGTGTGGGACACCGGCGCCCCGAATTTGCATCGGCTCGGCGATTATCTCAACAAACCCGGCGATCCGTTCAATAAATGGGAACCGGTGGACAGCTCTGCTGCGGCCATCGCCGCGCAGGGTTTGATCCGACTCGGCAATTATCTGGCGCAATCAGGCAACACCAGAGACAGCGCACTCTACAAACAAGCCGGCTTGACCATCGCGAACACGCTTTTTCACGGGCCGTATCTCTCCGCGAATCCAAAACATCAGGGCCTGATCCTCCACTCCGTTTACCATCGGCCCAACGGCTGGGACTATATTGCGCCCGGCCAGAAAGTGCCCAACGGCGAAAGCTCGATGTGGGGCGATTACCACGCGCGCGAGTTGGCGTTGCTGATCTTGCGCGAGGCACAAGGCAAAACCTACCTGACATTCCTCGGTACCGTTGGTTAATGTTCAACCGTTCCGACATGACTTCCCATGAACCTGACTCTGGTAGGGACATCGCGCTGCGATGTCCCCGCCCGCGAAGCAGCGGGCGGCATCAGTGCGCCGCTGAGCGCGGCGCGGACGGCGCAGCGCGCCGTCCCTACCAGGTTCAGGGTTCAAAGCGCGATAATTTCGTGGAATTCTTCCCATGAACCGCACGGTAGGGCGGGCTGTCCCCAGCCCGCCGGGCCGCGACGCGGTGAGGACACCGCGCCCTACCGGTTGGCGAGGTTCATGGCTTCGATTCACGTCCGAATTTTGGAGGTGTTCGCTACCCATGAACCGGGCAGGCTGCGGGCCGCAGACCCGCGGTCCGGACCGCGCCTCTGTGAGGCGCAGCGGTTCATGGTCTCAATGCGCGATTCGAGTATCGTGGAGGCTTTCCATGAACCCGGTGGGGCGAGACTCCGTCGAGCCCTAACTGATTCCTGTGGCTGGGAGATCAGGGCTCGACGAAGTCTCGCCCCACCGTTCATGGTCCAAATGCGCGGTTGCAAAACCGTGGAAACTTTCCATGAACCGCGGCCGACATATCCCGTCGCAGGCAACGTTCGTTCTCATGGCGAACTGCGCCGCGGACGCTCCCGTGTCGAGTGTTCCCCAGGCACCCGCGCGTTTTGAATTCTTGCTGCGCCTGCTCCGGCCCGGACAGGATCCACTTGCAAGACTGGCGGCAGTCGATCTGTTGGACGCCGCCAGGCTCGGCGATGATCAGTTCCGCCGGTTGCTCGATTCACTTGGAACCAGCGCTCCCCTTTCGCTGGAAACGCTCTTGCCCTGTTTTCGTCGTTCCGTGTCCGCGATCACCGCTCCGGTCCTGCTTGATTTCCTGGAACAAAGTTTAAGCCGTGACTGGCAGCCGCAGGAGAAAACATTGCAAGGACTGGTGAATATCCTTCCTGACGTCGCTCACAGGCGGTGACGCGGCGCGTGGGCGAAGCGTCTTCTTCGGGACGACCACCGGCTGCGACGCGTGTCATCGCACGGGGCCCGAAGGCGGACGCATCGGACCCGATCTGACGAGGATCGGGGCGATTCGCGCCGGCCGCGACCTGACGGAGTCCATCGTCTATCCCAGCAGCACCTTTGCGCAAGGTTACGAGCCGTGGCGCGTCACGACCCGCGACGACGAGGAGGACCAGGGCGTTCTGGTGGAACGCGCGGCGGAATATGTCGTGCTGCGTGGAGCAAGCGTCGCCGAGGTGCGCATCGGGCGGGAGAACATTAGAGACATGCAACGAGGCGACGTGTCCGTAATGCCGGAAAGACTGGAGCGGTCATTGACACGCGAACAGTTGCGCGATTTGCTGGCTTACCTGCAAAGTCTGAAATAATAGAGGCCCTGGCGGGCCGTCAGGGCGCTACGCTGCGGGGTATCTTCTGAGCGCCAGCGCGGCGGCACCGACAAAACCCGCGTCGGCACCGTAAGAGGCTTTGAGAATGTGAAGCTGCCGGTGCGTGTCCGACCAGATGTGCTTTCGCGTGGAGGCGACGAAGCGGTCCCAATGGAGTCCGGCGGCGGATCCCAACCCGCCACCGACGACCACTGCTTCCGGATCCAATACGTTGACAAGCAGCGCCACGGTCGCCCCCAGCGCCTCGCCCGCCGTCTCGACCACGTACGCGGCGTCCGGGTTCCCGGCAGCGGCTGCGCTGAGGACCTCTTCCCCGCTCGTGGCACGTGTCCCGGAACGCTGGTTGTAACGGGCCACCAGCGCTGGGCCGGAAGCGATTTCCTCCAGCACCGGATGGGACGCGGCGCCGCAATGCGGGCAGATCGCGATCATGGGACTGCTGGCCAGAGTGCCCGTGCTGCCGCCCGCTCCGGTGTGCGGTACTCCGTCCACAATCAGGCTGCAGCCAATGCCGGTGCCGACGGTGATGTAAAGAAAGGATTTGAATTGCCGCCCGGCGCCGAACCATGCCTCGCAGAATCCGGCGACGCGCGAATCGGCATCCACCACCGCCGGGGCGAGCGTGGAAAACCGCTCCTGCACCGGCAGCCCGCGCCAGCGGATGGTTTGCGCGCTGGTGACATTGCCGCGCAAGTCCACCAGTTCCCCGACTCCGACCCCGATGCAGACGGGATTGAGACCGGCAGACCGGGCTTCATCCAGCAGGCCGGCTGCCTGTCTCAGCGCGGCAATCAACACCGCTTCCCCGCCGCGTTCGGGCAGGGTGGGAACGACGCATTTCGTGAGGACCTTCCCGTCCGGGGTCACGATGCCGCCGGCAATTTTGGTGCCGCCCACGTCCAGCCCAATGGCGCATCCCGAAGCATTCATTTGAAATCTCTACAGAAGGCAACGAAGGCAACAAAGGATCCGGAATTGTGATCTTTGTTTCCTTCGTTTGCTTCTGTTGATTCTTTGTTCATTTCCTTGTGTCAGATCGCTTGAGCTTCGAGGCAGCCGCTTCATCCAGAAAGACACTCGTATCAGAATGTCTCTGGAGAAAAGAGGCAGGGCATTGCGGGTCTGGGACACCTTCAACCATGGCTTTCACCGCCGAGGTTTTGCGCTCGCCGTAAGCCATGATCAGAACATGCCGCGCGGCCAGGATCGTTTTCAATCCCACCGTCGCGCCCTTGGACGGCGCGTAATCGCCGCCAAACCATCTGCGGTTCGCTTCGACGGACGACGGCTCCAGTTGCAACACGCGGCCAACCGAATTCTCGGCGCTCCCCGGTTCGTTGAAACCAAGATGGCCATTCTCTCCCAGGCCGAGCACGATGACATCCAGTCCGCCGGCACTGGCAATGCGGCGTTCGTGTTCCCGCACGCTGGGAAGCGCGTCCCGCTCCAACGAGGACACACTGAACAACTGCGCGCGCGGAATGCCCCACGCGTCGGCAACGCAACGACGCAGCAGGCTCGCGCAGTTGCGCGGCTCTTCGAGCGGCACGCCGACGTATTCGTCGAGGGCGAAGACACTCAGTTGCGACAGCTTGAGCCCTCGCTCCGCGACGCGGCGGTAGAGTTCGAGCGGTGTATTGCCTCCCGCAACCATCACGTTACGCGCGGACGAATGCGCGAGCCAGTTGGCCAGACAATCGGTCGCTGCCGCGTTGGCCGCGTCGGGGTCCAGGTGAATGGAGACGTTCATGCCGGATGCTGCGAACTTCATTTGGAATGCTCCAATCCTTGCGCCAGCGCGCGGATGTAAGCCGGGTTGCAACCGCAGCAGCCGCCGACGTACCGGATGCCCTCGGCCTTTGCGATGCGGCCAAACGCGGTGAAGGCCTTTCGCGAAACCTGGATGGTCTCCATTTCATCGGGGAACTGCGGCATGCGCGTGAAGCTGTTGCATTCGGGTGTTGTGCGGAAGGCGGCGGGTTGCGCTGCGATGGGGACCTTCACAGCTTCGCGCATCTGCCGAAGCAGCGGCAGCATGCGTTCCGGTTCCTGCTCGCAGTTCGCGCCGACGGCAATCGCGCCGTGCTCCGCCATCCCTTTCGCGCATTCGGCGGGCGAATGTCCGTCGGCGCACTGCGTGGTCAGCGGCCGAAAACTCATGGTGGCAATGGCCGGCAAACCGCTTTCGGCGGCGCATTGCAACGCCAGCTTCATCTCGGCCAGATGAAAGAACGTTTCCAGAATGAGGAAGTCTACGCCGGCGTCTTTGAGCATGCGGATTTGTTCGGCGATGTGATGGCGCGCTTTGTCGAGTGCGCCGCTGCCTTCGCGTTCGACCAGTTGCGTGCGGGACACACTGCCCGCCACGAGCGCCGCGTCACCGGCAACCTCCCTCGCGAGTTTCACGGCGGCGTGGTTGATCTTTTCGGTCTGCGCGCCATAGCCGGCCCGGCTCAATTTCTCGCGCGTGCCGAAGAAGGTGAGCGCCTGCAAGACTTGTGAACCTGCGCGGAGAAACTCCCGGGGCAATTCGCGCAGCGCGTCCGGATTCTCGATGGCGACTTCCGGCGTGAACTGGCCGCTGCTTTCTCGCGACCGGAACCGCTGTCCACGTAACCGCGGCGTTCGAGTTCGATCAGATAGCCGCCGTCGCCGAGCACGGGGCCGGCTTTCATGAGGTCGTGGATGGCCGGTTTCATGTTTTGGTTTCAGACGCTGACGGGGTGGGTTGCTTCTCGCAGGAAAGGGCCGCCACCGCGGCGAATGAAAGGCCGATGCCGATCCATTCGCGCAGACTGACCTTTTCGTGGAGGAAAAGGATGGCGAGCGGGACGGTGACCACCGGATAAAGGCCGGAGAGAGGAGTGATAATGGACGCTTTGCCATTGCCGGCGTACGCGGCGAGCACGGTGAGATTGCCCAGGCCGAGCAACAGGCCGAGCGCCAGCGCCCAGAGCCAGATGTTCAACGACAGATTGCGTTTCATCGGCGCGGTGAGCAGGACAAACAGCACGACCGGCAGATAACCCAACAGAAACCAAAGGCAGGACCGGTCCGCCGCCAGGTCGCGGGTCGAGATCTTTTGAAACAACGCGGCGACGCCCCAGAAGGCCAGCGGCAGGAGCGCGAAGGCCAGCCATTTGTTCCAGAACGCGGCTTCGCGTCCGACGTTGAAGAAGAAAATCGCCGCCAGCGCCAGCGCAATCCCGCCGAGCTGTGCGAGGTTGATTCGCTCCCGCAGGAACAGAAGCGCCAGTACCACCGTCACCAGCGGGTACAGCGCCGTGAGGGACACGGTCGTGGCAGCCTTCTCGCCGCCGTTCAACAGGCGGTAGAATGCGAGGTTGCCCGCGCCGCCGAACAAGCCTCCGGCCAAAGCCACGGCCATGCCGCGTCCGGCGCGCCCCGTCGGGGGCGACCTGCGCGCCGCCAGCACGCCCATCACGGGCAACATCGCCAGGGTGGAGATCACGAGCGTCTGTTCCCCGGACAGCGCCTCGCCCAGTTCGCGCGATGCGAAACCCCAGCCGCCCCATAAGACGACCGTCAGCAGCGCGAACAGCAGCCAGCGGGGCATGTTCAAAAAGCTCCAGGTGCCCAATAGCAAACTCTCATTTGTGTTCTCGCGCGCGGTCGTGGACGCGGTGCGCGGCTTC
Source organism: Verrucomicrobiota bacterium (assembly GCA_003219675.1). Classification (GTDB taxonomy): domain Bacteria; phylum Verrucomicrobiota; class Verrucomicrobiia; order Limisphaerales; family AV2; genus AV2. The sequence continues at coordinate 483 of QHPW01000201.1, read as the reverse complement.
GGTGGGGCCGGATTCGGGAGAGACTGGCGGCTCGAAACGGGCCTCGATGATCTTGGTCTGCCCGTCGCGGCCCGCCGCCTGCGCCTTGACCATCACTTCCAACACATGATAGGCGTGCTCCGGCGTGATGGTCGGGCGCGTGCCCTCTTGGATGCATTCGACGAGGTGACGCAAGCCGTCCGCCCAGGGCCATTCCGGTTGGGTCTCCTTGAAACATTGCCAGCAGCCGGCGTTATTCTGCCAGATTTCGTAGCCGTCGGGGTCCCAATCATCCCCCAGCATCTGGAGGGTGCCTTCGGTCCCATAAAGTTCCAGCCCGGGACCGCGATATTGCTGGATCGTGAAGCCGGTCGTCACGACCGCGAAACAACCGTTTCCGAAATCGAGCAGCACCTGCGCGTTGTCGTCCGCCTCGACCGGCTGGGAGCATCCTCGAATCAGCCGTTCGGGAATGGCAACACCCGTCATTGCGGTGACGCGGCG
>QHPW01000202.1:8239-8480 GCA_003219675.1 Verrucomicrobiota bacterium | reverse complement strand
TCGGTTCCGCGGTTCATGGCTCCGATGCGCGAACCTGGAACCGTGGAGGCCCATGAACCGGGTGGGGCGAGCGTCCTCGCGAGCCCTAATCTCTGTCCATTGGAGATCAGGGCTCGACGGAGTCTCGCCCCACCCAACTTTACCGCGAAGCCTTCACGGCCGCCGCCCGCCGCGCGAGGCCCCACCCGGAGCGATTGATCCATTTCTGCAAAACCGGAACGAACGGGCTGATGCGATCGCC
>QHPW01000202.1:0-7956 GCA_003219675.1 Verrucomicrobiota bacterium | reverse complement strand
TGCGCCCAGCCGTCGGCGGACTCCCAGACGATGAGATGCTTCCTGTCCACCGAACGGATGACCGCGGTCAGCTCCGGCATCAGCTCGTTCCAGTGCTCGGGATTCAGGTAGGCCGGCTCGTTGAAGAAATCGTAGGAGACCGCCCATTCCGGCCTGTCGGCGTAGCGGGCGGCAATTTGTCTCCAAAGCTCAAACACGTTGGTTTTTGTCCCCGGATGCGCGCGCCAGTAGCGTGAGCTGTTGCGCACCGCGCCGGCGGTGTCGTTCTGCGGCTTGTCCTCGTTGAAGAACCAGCAGAGCATCATTTGCATCCCGGCGCCATCGCACTTGTCCACGAGCTGATCGAGCCGTTGCCATGTCGCATCGTTGCCTTCGAGGAGCGGTCCGCCCATGTTTTTCACCAGCGGCAGGTCCCAGTCGGCGTGAAACGCAAACGCGTATCGGCAATGATCGAATCCCCATTGGCCCATGCGGCGGAACATCTCGTCTTCGCTCACGCCGCCGCGCGCGTTGAATTCCGCCTTCGTTTTGCCAAACAGTTCGCCGATGCCTTTCCTGATCCTGGAACGATCGACCGCGCGCGCGCGGTACTGGACCGTTTCGGAATTTTCGACCACACGATACGGCGCGTGGGCCGATTGAAACGCTGTTTTCTTCGTGACGCCGATTTGCAGACCCGGACAGCGATGCTCCAGACCGTAGCTCAACAGCATCGGGACCGGCGCGACTGTGAGCGGCGAGAGATCGCCGAAGCCGCCGAGGTCGAGGTAGTGATAACGAATAGCGTAACGACGCAACAGCGGGTCCACGCCGGCCAGGTTGCGATCGATCCAAACGCACTCGCTGGCGGCCACGGGATACCGTCGCAGCGCTCGCGCCCAGGAGCGACAGTCCATCTCGGTGAGGCGCGTTCCGGCCGGCGTGGACAAGATCGCCGCGCGAACCGGGCCGTTGTTGAAGGAGATCGTCAGCCCGATGGCGTCCTGGGCATTCGATTTCCACGCGAGCGAGGCGGGTGGCCGCTCCAGCACAATCAGGGCGTCCGCCTCGGTGCCCTGCAAGTGAATCCAATTCTCTGACATCGTCGCTCCGTTCAACAACAGGGCGCCCTCGGGACTGAGGGCGAGCCGCTGCATTCCCTTTTTGGTGGCATAGGTGATGTTGGTCGGCGAGGCATGGCCGCGCGCTTCCCAGCCCCACAACTCCAGCTTCGGTTGGTTCGATGCCACAATCACCGCCGGAGACATTGCGCTGGCGAAAAATGTGAGGCGCGCGCCGGCGTCGCCGGACGACCAGATGTATTCCCTGACGAAGGAGAGCGGCCCCGGCGTTTCCACCAGTTCCGGCGCGTTGCCTTCGACAAACAGCGCGAGCGGCCCGCCGGTGATGCCGCCGAAATTGTCGTGGTTGTAAACCTGAATCGCGATGGTGTTGGTCTGCCCGAACTGAAGCAACTCCGCCGGCACTTCGTGGGTCGGCGGCGGACCTTGTTCGCCTTTGCCGAGCGGCTTGCCATTGATGAAAATCCGCGCCCAATTCTGGATTTGGCCGGTCGCCAGCCGGACCTTTTTGCCCTCCCAACCCGCTGGCACGAGAATCCCTTTTCGATACCAGGCAAACCCGTTGTAAGGCTTGTCGCCCAGACGCGCATCGCCCGGACGATAGGGGGCGTCGCCGGGGCTTTGCGGATTGTCCTGTGTCACTCCCTGGCGTTCCCAGGGTTTGGGCGCCACAAGCTTCTTCCAGCCTGCCTCGTCGTACTTGACCCCGTGCCAACCGCGCTTTTCACCTTCGTTGTTGGGATCCGTCCGGAACCCCCAGCGACCGCTCAGATCCAGACAGGCGGCAGTCGAGGGCGCGACCGTGAACGTCCATTGCGAGGGATCGCTGTTCATCAATTCGGGCGCGTTCAGCCAGGCAAAGCGGTCTTCAGGAAATTCGTCCGGCGCCTCGGCGATTGATCCGTTGGGCGAAACCAGCCGCGGACGGACGGTCGAAATCATTTCCTGCGCCCGTGCGACGTGCTTGCGGACGCCCGCCCAGTCGTTGAAGGTCGCTTGGTAGCGCGCAATCACCATCAGCCGCCACGCAGCATCCAGATCCTCCTTCACGCTTTGGGCCGTTTGTGGGGATGGCATCAGCAGGGCGGCGCAGGCGATGAAATGCTGAATGAGTCGCTCGGTCTGCTCCACTTCGCGAGCGGCGCTGATTGCCAGTTCCGCTGACCCGAGTCGCGTCCCTGCCTTTTCAGCGAGCGCTGCCGCGGTGATGAAATTTTCGGCTTTCTGAGCCGGGATTGCCTGTTCCGTCAAAATCGCTTCCGCATCGCTGATCGGGGCCGCGGCAAAGCGTTCCGCACGTCTCCACAAAACGTCCGGAGAAAAATTCAAAATCTCCTCGGCCGGCCGCAAGCGTCGCAGCAAAAAAAACGATTGATCCCGCAAGCGTTGAATGCGCGCGAGCGTTTTGCTGATCGCCGACTTGCCGCGCTCCGCGTCGTTATAGCGGAGCAAAAGCCCATTGTGCGCGAGGTCGAACGCGCCGGACGACGCGCCCGGCCGATACGGCCTGGCGGCGGGCGGCAAATTTGTGCCCGGAACAACCGGCACTGTCCAATCGCAACCCGATGCGAAGGGATAGAGCCGGCCCTGGTCGTCGACCAATTCGCCTTCCGCCACGATGTGAGCCGGTCCGAACTGTAATTTCACCTCGAGCGCGCCGCGGACAAACGGCGTCAGGTCCGCGTTGTAAACCAGTCCGCGGTCCACCTCGTTCATGACCACGGCACCGTTGGCGTTCAGTTCGACGCCGTCATGACCCCAGACCACCACCCAGCCGCCCGCCGCCGGGCTTTGCAAACGGAATGCCGGCGCATAACGCTCCACTTCGGCGGCTTTCCAATCGTCCTTCAAATACCATTTGTCGTGCGGATGTTCCCACCACGCGGCGTTTGCATCTGCGCCGGTCAGAGCCGCAATGACGGACGCCAAAACAACCATCCGCCGAAGGGTTGTTTTTTTCATTGTGATTTTGCTCCTGTTGCCTTGGCAGCGTCCAGAGCGATAGCGAGCTTCGTCAAATAATGCAGGTCCGCGCGGCAGAAAGGCAGATCGATCCGCCGGCGCAGTTCATCGCGCGGGCCTCCGTTCAGCCAGGCCATCGCCTTGAAAGCGTCCAGCGCCAGTTCGGGCGGATCAACGAAATTCTCTCCGTAATGCACCTGCCGTTCCTCGCCCAGGAGCGACCACGTGGGGTGGAGAGCCTGGAAAATCTCCAGGACCTTCGTCACAGCCTCGGACGCCTTCGACTTCACGATCGCGGCCACTTCCGGTGTCAGATCGCACAAGAGCGCAATCTTGTGGCGATGCGGCGCGATTCGAAATGAAATCGCGTCGCCGCCGCCGATAAACGGGTCGAGCTCGCTCGATCCCTTGAAGGTCGTCAACGTGCCGCGGTCGGCGGCGCGTTTCCACCAGGCGGCCAACCCTTCGCTTGTCTGAGCCGCCAGAGCGTTCGCCTGTTTGGCTGCAGCCCGGTCACCGGCCTTGTCGGCGATCAGAGCAAATGTGATCAACGAGGCGAGATAACGATTGCCATACAGGTCACCCTTCGCGCCATCCAATCGCCAGCCCGTTTTAATGAAGTCGTTAAAGCTGTTTTTCAACTGTGGCCAGGCTGCCAGCACGCGCGGCCACGCGTCGCATCGCCCGGCGTAGAGCCAGACCGCATATGCATTGCCCAACGGATGATATGGCTTGTCCTGGCCGGGTCGTGAGAGGACTTCATCGGGCGTCGGGAACCACTCGCGACGCGCGCCCTCTCTCAACGAATACCATGCCTCGCGGGTGAACGGCGGATGATGGGTCCATTCATCCGCCAGCCAGGACTTCACTTTCCGCTGCAACTCTCCAGGCAAATGCGGACAGGCCATCGCCAGTGCTTCAAATACTCCGCCGCTGTTGTCGAAAGAAAAATTGCGTCCCGCCAAACCAGGGTCAACGAACAACGGCGCCCAACGGTTCGACAAAAATTGCTCCACCTCGTCTGCAAGCCTTTGTTCGATTTGATTCCTGGTGAGCGATGCGGGCTGCGGCGCGGTCTGAGTCGCAACTTTCTTCCCGTCGATGCCCAGGTCTTCCGCCGGTTTGCCGTGTTCGCCTGAGGCGAGGCCAAGCACGCGGCTGCCGGTGATCCAGTAGAGGCGAGTGCCGACGACTGCGACTCCACCGCGTCCCGGCCCGTGCCATTCGTTGCGCGCCCAGGGCAGATTGCGCAGGCCGCCGTAGGTGTCGCGCTCGCCCTGGATTGGAAACAGTCTGTTGTCCTTCAAACCGAAACCGCTCAACGTGCCCTGGTGGACGATGAGAACCGTGTTGCCTGCGACGACAAAGTTCTGGCTCTCGTCGGCCGTGCCCCAAAAGGTGTTCCACGCCGGCTGCGGACCGGATTGATGGAGCAACGGCGTGATGCGGTTGCCCCCGGGATCCAGCAAGCCAAGCGCCACGAGCGGCGCCACACCGTGGTTCCAGTGGCCGTAGGCGCTGCGATAGAAAACAAGCAATCTGCCGTCGGTAGTGAACGCCGGCATCGCACCGACGCCCTGGCAGCCGGCGATCCAGAGCACGGGCGCAGTCATGGCTTCTTTGCCGGTCCCGGCATCCAGCACAAAAAAGCTGCGCGCCTCGGAATGGTCGTCGAGATAGTCAATGACGGCTTTTTGTTCTCTTTCCCAAAGTTGCAGGTTCCCGCGCGCCTGTTCGCTTTTCGTCCAGGCGTCCACTGTGTTCCAATCGCTGTCGTCCACACCCGCGTTTTTGGCGAGCAGATGCCGGTCACGCGCGATGCGTTGTCCCATGGAGATGACCGGATTCGTGCGAATGATGACGTAAGTGCGCCCGCCGGCCTTGACGATTACCGGGTAATAGTCGCGCGCTGTCTGGCCGGCAAGTTGCGCCGATGTCCAAAGCAGCTTGCCGGTCCCGGCATCGAAAGCCCGGACGCGCAAATCCTCCGCCGTGACGAACACGCGACCCTCGGCCACCGAAGCGGTCTGGCGAATCGGCGCCGCCACGGACTGGCGCCATAACGCCTTGCCGGCCTTCAGGTCGATCGACAGAAAATCGCTGGCCCGCGTGCCGATGAAAATGGCGCCGGAAGCAATGGTCGGTGATGCTGAGAACCCGCCATAACCCGCAAACAATGACCAGCAAAGCTCACCGGTGCGCCCATCAAGCGCGTAAAGATTGCCGTCGACGCTGCCGGCAGCGACCCGGCCATCGGCGAACGATGGCGATTGGAGAAAAGCGCCGTGCGCGGCAAAGCGCCACCTGGGTTCCCCCGATGCCGCGTCCAGCGCGTAAACATTTCCACTGTGTGTGCCAATGAACACCAGGCCATCGGCGACGATGGGCTCCATGGCCGTGCCGAGTCGTTCCGCCGCAAAATGCCGCGCCCAGACGAGTCGAAATGGCGGGCTGACCTCGGCCGCGACGAAGCCGTCATGTCGCGGGTTGCCGTGGAGCATGGGCCAGTCTGCAACGGCATTGAGCGCGACGAGCGGCGCGGCCCAGAGAATCGAGAGACCCAGGTGCATTCGGGGCCGGATTGTTTCGCAAAAGATTCGGCTGTGCAACCGGAGCGTTGAGAAAATGGTCTGCCCTCTGATCGAACTGGACAATGGGCAGTGTCCGAATCTTAATCCTGCTATGCCTTTTATCCAACTCGACGACCAGCCGCTGCGGGAAATCTTTCCCGGTTTCAGGGTCCATTTTGTGCACTCGGCCCACATGACCTTTGCGCATTGGAGAATTAAAGCGGGCGCACTCCTTCCCAAGCACGCGCATCCTCACGAACAGGTAGTCAGCATGATCGAAGGCGAATTCGAGCTGTCTATCGCCGAGGAAACACGCCGGCTCGGACCGGCTTCGGTGGCCATCATTCCATCGAACGCCGCGCACTCCGGTCGAGCCATCACCGACTGCCGGATCATAGACGCCTTTTACCCGATCCGGGAGGATTATCGGTAGGCGGCTGTGGAGCGCCGGGCCCGAATTGATTTCAAGACGGCTGCAAAATAGCTGCGGAGTTGGACCCCTCTCACCCTGTCCCTCTCCCCCACCGGAACGATTCAGTTGGACTGGGTGGCACAGCCAACCTGGCTGTGCTCGGCGGCAACTTGCCGCCGAGTTTGGAGCGTCGCAGGCGCTCACCGTTCGGCGCTGCCTGAGTCTGGCGGGCTGGTAGCCCGCCAGCACGGGCAAGTTGCCCGTGCCACCCTTATTTTCACTGAATCGTTCCGGCCCAGGAGAGATTTCCCCGAAACAACGTCGCGCATTAAACCCATGAACCGTAGCAGCCGACGCGAGGAGGCACTGGCTCAATTCCGCGTTCCGCGCTCCGCACTCCGCATTTGAAGAGTGAGCCTCCTCACGTCGGCTGCTACGAGGTTCATGGGGAGGGGATTCCCTTTCCCCGCGCTGGGGAGAGAGTCACCAATTTGTGAGTGGTTCCGAATTGTTCGCCGTTTCTCCCTCTCCCTGGGGCAGAGGGCTGGGGTAAGGGCGAGTGTGGGCGCTTCTTGACACTGCCCCCCGACTCGACTGGCAGCGCGGAGCGCCGATCTCCGATCCGGCGCGTTTCGGGGTGCTTTTGAATACCTGCCGGGTCGGAGACCGGCGCTCCGGGGGCACTGTCAATATGCGCCCGGCGAGTTGTCTGATTCTAAATCCATCGTTGACACCGCTTTCCCTTTTTGATGTCATCACCCTCCCTTTGAAGGGAAACGTTATGTACGCTGTGTTGGAAACGGGTGGAAAACAATATCGAGTGACTGCTGGAGACACTCTCGAAATCGAACGTCTGACAGTCGAAGCCGGTCAAGCTTTTACCTTTGAGCGCGTGTTGCTCGTCAACAACGACGGTAAAGTCACCGTCGGTTCGCCGACGGTCGCGCGGGCCAGTGTCGTCGCCGATGTGGTGGCGCACAAGCGCGGCCCGAAGACCATTGCCTTCAAGATGAAGCGGCGCAAGGGCTACCACAAGACCATCGGGCATCGTCAGGAACTGACAGTGGTCAAGATCAAAGAAATCAAAGCGTGATTTGAACGCTGCTCTCAACTCCCAACGCTCAACCATCAACTTTTTATGGCACACAAAAAAGGCGGCGGCAGTGTTCGCAACGGACGCGACAGCGTCAGCAAAAGACTCGGCGTAAAGCGGTTTGGCGGCGAGTTTGTGACGGCGGGCAGCATCCTCGTCCGGCAACGCGGCACGAAATTCGTAGCCGGCAGGAATGTCGGCACCGGCCGCGACTGGACCTTGTTCGCGCTTGTGGATGGCAAAGTGCTGTTCGACAAGGAGAGCAAACGAATCAATGTCGTGCCGGCGGTTGCTGCGACCACCAATTAGTTCTCTCCGAACCTGTTTCACGGCGAGGTCATCGGCCTCGCCTTTTTTGTTGGAGTTCAAGCTTTAGCTTGTGGAACTGGCAGCGATCCATCCAACCTGAAGGTTGAACTCCAACAGCTATGTTCATCGACGAAGTCAAAATTTTCGCGCGCGCCGGACACGGCGGGAAAGGCTGCATCGCCTTCCTCCGTGAAACGTCCCGGCCCAAGGGCGGCCCTGCCGGCGGCAACGGCGGGCGCGGGGGCGACGTGATTTTGCAGGCCGACCACGACTTGAACAACCTCATCGCCCAGTATTATCAGCCGCGGCTCATTGCCGAGGAAGGCGAGAACGGCATGGGCAAAGGGATGGACGGCCACGCCGGCAAAGACCTGCTCGTAAAAGTCCCGTGCGGCACGCTGGTCTGGCGATTGCCGTCAAGCAAATCGAGAGACGCATCGGACGCGGAGACGGACGAAGAACTCATGCCTGCGCCCCTGAAGCTTTCCACTGGTAAACGGCCGATCCTCCGTTACGCCGGCAGCGAACGGGCCATGGAAATTAATCTCG
>QHPW01000200.1 GCA_003219675.1 Verrucomicrobiota bacterium | reverse complement strand
GCCTACGTCTCCGGCCGCGTGCCACCCCGCTACGAGCGGCTGGTGGTCAAGCAGGCCCGCGCAGCCAAAACATCCAAAAGCGACCTCGTCGCGCGTTATGTGATCGAGAAATCCCTCGAAAATGAATTCCCGGGAATCTCGTTCCGCGACTCCTTGTCCGGTCGCGAAGCCTATTTGACAGGTCATCGCGTGGCCGTGTGGGAGATTCTGGACATGTATGCGGAAACCCGGTCCGTCGAAAAGACCGCCGAACATTTCCGCTGGCCGCCAATTCTAGTGAAGCGCGCCCTCGCCTACGCCAAAGCGTTCCCCGAAGAAATCCGCAAATCCCGGGAAGGAGAGCGGCATGCCGTTCCGGCTGCTGGCTGACGAAAACACCTCGCATCGCCTTGTGTCGGCCTGCCGGCGGCTCGTGCCCGGCTTCCCCATCGTTCACATCGCCAATTGGCAGGACGGAATGTGGCTGGGCCTGGACGATGTCGCCTTGTTGACTTGTTGCGCCGAAGACAGCCTTGTTCTGGTCGCGTTCGACCGTTCCACACTCGCCTGGCACGCCGGTCAACTGCTTCGCGCCGGACAGGACCATGCGGGGCTGATCCTTTTTCGCGGAACGGTCCGCAGTTCGGATTACGGTCACCAATCGCGATTGCTGACCGGCTGCTGGCAGAACGAAGGCGGCGATTGGGACTGGCAAAACCGCATCGTCTATCTGCCAAAGGCGCCGTAATTGCCTCCCGGCATTCGAAGTTTGCGTTTTACCGACCTAAGGACTATTTTTTGGGCGAAGCCGAAGGCCCGAGACGCAAACGCGTTAAACGTCTGTGTTCTGCTATCGCAAGTCAGGTTTTGCCGCGAGCGTTCTCGGACCTCGCGGAGCGCACAAACGAAAGGCCCATCATGAAAAACATCAACGAATGCAGGCGGTGGATCGAAACGCACACAGACATAGTCATTGATCTTGTCCGCATGTATCTGGGAGTCGGGTTGTTCGTCAAAGGCCTTTACTTCATGATGCACCAGGGGGAACTGGCAAGACTTTTGGAGGGAGCGGATAACGTGGCGTTCGCGCAAGGCGCGGTGGCGCATTATGTGATCCCGGTGCACCTGGTGGGCGGGCTGTTGCTGGCCATGGGTCTGTTGACCCGGCTCGCGGCCCTGGCCCAGATACCCATCCTGCTGGGCGCGATTTTCTACTATTGGCTGCCCGGGGTACTGTTCATCGAGCAGCGGCAGAATCTGGAATTTTCCGCGCTGGTTCTTTTCTTGTTGACACTTATCTTTGTTTACGGCTCCGGCCGGTTTTCAGTGGATTATCTGATCACAAAGAAGGAAAGTCGTCAGCCGCAGGCGCACTCCCCGGCATAAAAAAGCCGGCGGTGTCGCATGTGAATCAGACGCTCGCCCTCACCCCAGCCCTCTCCCCCCGGAGAGGGAGAAGCGGGCGAGCGCTCCGGAACGAAAGACAACTCACTGTGCCTGGAGAACGCTGACCCTGATTCACACTGCAAAGACCTTGTTATCGCCCGAAAATTCGATACAGTCCGCCGCGTGAAAACCAAACTTTTTGCCCGCGCCAACGTTCTGCTCGCCTCGATTTGCCTCCTCAACTTCACGCCCAGGCCTGCGTCGGCCGCCGACGGGACACCCGGCATCGGTCTGAAATTGATTGCCGAAGGATTCACTTCGCCAACGACGCTGATCCCGCTGGACGATGGCTCCGGACGGCTGCTGGTGGCCGATCAAATCGGGATCATCTCCGTCCTGACGAAGGAGGGCGCCAAAGCGGAGCAGCCGTTCTTCGACGTGCGCAGCCGATTGACGAAACTGATCGAAGGTTTTGACGAACGCGGTTTGCTTGGCCTGGCGCTGCATCCGCGTTTCAAGGAAAACCGGAAGGTGTACCTGGAATACAGCGCGCCGCGCCGCGACACCGCGCCGTCAGACTGGGACAGCACGCTGCACGTGTCCGAGTTCAGAGTCTCCGAGAATGATGCGGCGCGCGTCGATCCCGCGTCGGAACGCGTGTTGCTCGAGATCGACAAGCCTTATTTCAACCACAACGCGGGTTGCATCGCCTTCGGGCCGGACGGCTATCTTTATATCTCCGTCGGCGACGGCGGGAACGCGAACGACGAAGGCCGCGGTCATCCGCCACAGGGCAACGGCCAGGACACGACTGTCTTGCTCGGAAAGATTCTGCGGATCGACGTGGACAGAGGAAATCCCTGTTCGATTCCTTCAGACAACCCTTTCGCCGACGGCAAGAAAGGCCGTCCGGAGATTTTCGCTTACGGCATGCGCAACGCCTGGCGGATTTCTTTCGACCGCGGCGGCAACCATGAATTGTTCGCCGGGGACGTGGGCCAGACCATGTTTGAAGAAGTGGACATCATCGTGAAGGGCGGCAATTACGGCTGGAACATTCGCGAAGGGTTCCATTGTTTTAACCGTCAGGACCCGCTCCATCCATTGGAGGATTGTCCGAAGGTCGGCGCGTCCGGCGAACCGCTGCTCGACCCGGTCCTGGAATACAAAAACATCAACGGCCAGCGCAAAGACCCGGAAGCGCGCGGCATCAGCATCACCGGCGGCCACGTCTATCGCGGCAAGGCGCTGCCGCAACTGGAAGGCAAATACGTTTTCGGCGATTGGTCGCGGAATTTCGTGCTGCCGGACGGAGTGCTGTTCGTCGCAACAAGATCGAGCGCGCCCGGCGAAAAGAAATGGACCCTGGAACCGCTCGAACTGGTGTCGCCCAAGAAAATCGGCGCGTTCGTAGTCGGGTTCGGCCAGGACGCCGAAGGCGAGCTTTACGTGTTGACGAATGGCCGGAATGCAATCACCGGCAGCACTGGAAAAGTTTACAAGCTGGTGCCGATGTAATCGCGCCGGACTGGAAGGCAACGGGCGCGGTCAAACACGTAAGCCGCGGGTCTCCTTGGTTACGGTCGTTTCCCGACGTTGTTGGCCGTCACCGGCCTGAACAAATGCCCGTATTTCAGCGCCCGGCCCTTCTGCCAGGGCTTGTAAGTGTTGGCAAAGTCGATTCGCTCGCCCGCCGGTGGATGGCTGGCCCGCCACAATTTATACATCAGCCCGGGTCTTGGGACTCCAAGGTTTTCGATCTGCAGCTTTACCTCAGCCGTCGCGGCGGCGTGGTTGTCGCGCGTGATTTCCAAAGCAAACCGGTCGGCCTCGTGTTCCTGGTGGCGCGAATACGCGAGGATGAATGGACTCAGCGCGAAATTGCCGACGCCAAAAAAGAGCAGGATCAACGGCCAGGAAGCGATGTCCGAAACGCGATCCAAACGGAAAAGGTTGCTGAAGCGATCAATCAGCCATCCGCTGGTGCGAAACAAAAAGTAGAGCCCGAAGAATGACAAAGCGGAACCAAGCAACAACCCCTGCCCTACGTGGCGCAAGACGTAGTGGCCCATTTCGTGCCCCATCACCGTCAACAACTCGCGCCGATCCAACCTGGCGATAAGGGTGTCCCAGAGCACGACTCGCTTTGTGTTCGCAAACCCGGTCACATAGGCGTTCACGGTTTTTGTGTCTGCGCTTTTATCGACCTGGTACACCCGGCTTCCTTCGATGCCCGCGCGCTGCGCCAGCGCGAGGATGTCGGCCTCCAGCGCCTTGTCCTTAAGCCCGTCGAACCGATTGAACAGAGGATCGACCCAGACCGGTGTGATCAACACCATAAAAACAGCCACCACCGTCGTCGCCATCCAGGCGTAGAGCCACCAGCGGCGCGGGCTTTTTCGCATGAGCAAATACGGAACCCAGAGCAACGCGGCGTAACCGGTCATGTCCACCGCCAGACGTTTGAGCGAGTTGCCGAGCCAGCGACCGAACGACTGGTTTGAAAGACCGTAAGCGTGCTGCCGGAAAAATCCCTGGTAACAGTTTAGCGGAAAATCCAAAAGATATTTCACCGCCAGGAAGCTAAAGCCGTATAGCAACACGACGAAAAACCATTTTCGACCGGTTCGTTCCGCCCGGTCTCTGATGCGCGCGGAAAAACCGGTGAACAGAATCAAAGCCGGAACCAGCAGTTCCCAGAAGGAGCGAATGCACCAGAGCACGTTTCCGCTCAGATAGAATCGTATCGCCTTTTCCGTCGGCTCGGGAACCGGGACCGGCGCGGAATCGTCCAACAGAGAAACGGCACCTGCGCCCGCAGACTTCGGCTCCTGCACCCGCGGTCCTTCCGCGACCTGGCCGTTGAACGCAGGCGCGAGCTCAACGCACCCCGACAGTATCAGGATTAAAGCAAGGATGCTTCGCATACCATTGACCCGGAAGTCGCACAGACACCGCGAGGCGATGCCCGGCGGGCTGGGGACAGCCCGCCCTACCTTGCGGTTCATGGAGAATGCCCCGGACTTTGTGCGCGCGCCTTGCGCCCTTGAACCCCGGCAGGCCCCCTCACCCGGCCTCCGGCCACCCTCTCCCCCAGTGGGGGAGAAGGAAGGGGTGAGGGGGTACATGGGGAGGGAACACCTCAAAAATTTTGCCGTGAGTTGGGGCCATGAACCTCCGAAAACGGTCGATTCCACGGTTTCTCCAATACGATTGTCGGCTGCACGAGCGAGGTCTCACTCAATCACAAACCGGTCACGCGAACAAGATGATAAAACGGCAGTGTCCGGCTCCCGGCTCCGCCAGGGCCTTTTCTTTTGCGAACGTGAAGCGTTGGAGTTCATGCTCTAGCATGTTGGCGGCCCGGAACAGCCTGAAGGCTGAACTCCAATGTGTTCGCTAGACAAACCAAAAGACCTCGCTGGCTCCGCTGTAGCGCGCGCTGTCCTCAGGTCACTTTCCGTCGGGAAAACATCAACCGAGAACGCTCCCGATAAAACTTGCCGGCGACGGTCTTTCTGAACATCATGTGCACCGCAACCCCATGAAAGCTGAGCGAGGTCCGTATTTTCTGCTGTCCCTGCTTGTCGTGGCTCTGCTCTGGCCGGTTCCTGTCCGCACCGCTTCCGCAGACACAAACTGGACTCCCGGCGACAAAATGCTCGCCGACTACTTCCGCGCCGAAACGGCCAGGGTGAGCGCACGGTGCCTCACCGACCTCAAGAGGCTGGAGGACTGGACGTCGCAACGCGAGAAGCATCAGCGGCAACTGCTCGAAATGCTGGGCCTCTGGCCGGTGCCGCAGAAAACGGATTTGAAACCCGTGGTGACCGGCAAAGCAGAAGCCGATTCGTTCGTCGTCGAGAGACTTTATTTCCAGTCGTTGCCCGGACTCTATGTCACCGCTAATCTTTACCTGCCCAAAAATCCTGTCAGACCCGCCGCGGCGATCCTCTATGTTTGCGGTCACGGTCCGGTCATCAGGAACGGTGTCAGCTACGGCAACAAAGTCTCCTACCAACATCACGGCGCGTGGTTCGCGCAAAACGGCTACGTCTGCCTCATCCTCGACACCTTGCAACTCGGCGAGATCCAGGGCATTCACCACGGAACCTACAAGGAAGGCATGTGGTGGTGGAATTCGCGCGGTTACACACCCGCGGGCGTGGAGGCCTGGAATGGCATTCGCGCGCTCGACTATCTCTGCACCCGGCCGGAGGTGGACACAAACCGCTTCGGCATCACCGGCCGATCCGGCGGCGGCGCCTATAGCTGGACAATCGCCGCGCTCGACGAACGCATCAAGGTCGCCGCACCGGTCGCAGGCATCACCGATT
>QHPW01000199.1:472-3316 GCA_003219675.1 Verrucomicrobiota bacterium | reverse complement strand
CGGTCGAGCCCGGGCGAGTGGCAGTTAAAGGCCGCCTTCAGCCCGGCCGCATGTTCCTGGTCGATACCGAGGAGGGGCGCATTGTTGCGGACGAGGAGTTGAAGACGCGGTTTGCCAGGGCGCACCCGTATCAGGCGTGGCTCGACAAAAACCACGTCTTGTTGAAAGACCTGCCGGAGCCGCAACAACACACGGAACCGGGCCACCACAAGGTGCTCCGACGCCAGCAGGCGTTCGGCTATACCTTCGAGGACTTGCGGTTCATCGTCGGACCGATGGCGAATGACGGCGTGCAGCCGCTCGGTTCGATGGGCACCGACACGCCGCTCGCGGTGCTCTCCAACAAATCGCAGTTGATCTACAATTATTTCAAACAGCTCTTCGCGCAGGTCACCAACCCGCCCATCGATCCGATCCGTGAAGAAAACATCACCTCCACGGAAACGATGGTCGGCTCCGAAGGCAACCTGCTCAAGCCGGAGCCGGAAAGCTGCCGGATGATCAAGCTGGAGCACCCGATCCTCACCAACGAAGAATTGGAGAAACTCCGGCACGTGGACCGCCCCGGCTTCAAGGCGATCACTCTGCCGATCCTGTTCCAGGCGGCGGATGGGGCGAAAGGACTTGAGAACGCGCTGGAGGAGCTGTTCGCGTCGGCGGACCGCGCCATTGCCGACGGCGTCAATATTCTGTTGCTCTCTGATCGTGGCATGGATGCCGAGAACGCGCCCATCCCGGCGATGCTGGCGGTCGCGGGCCTGCATCATCACCTCATCCGCCAGGGCACACGCACGCGCGTCGGCATCGTGCTCGAATCCGGCGAACCGCGCGAAGTGCACCACTTCTCGCTGCTCATCGGCTACGGTTGCAGCGCGATTAATCCGTATCTCGCCTTCGAGACGCTCGACGACATGATCCGGGAGGGAATGCTGCCGAACCCCGACCACAAGAACGCGATCAAGAAATACATCAAGGCGGCGGTGAAAGGGGTGGTGAAGACCATGGCGAAAATGGGCATCTCCACCATCCAGAGCTATCGCGGAGCGCAAATCTTCGAGGCCATCGGACTGAATCAAGCCGTCATCGACAAGTATTTCACCTGGACGCCGTCCCGCGTCGAGGGTGTCGGGCTCGATGTCCTGGCCGAAGAAGTGTTGCAGCGCCACCGCCACGCATTCCCGAAGCGCGAAGTCAACGGCGCCACGCTCGATCCCGGCGGCCAGTATCAGTGGCGGGCCGACGGCGAGTACCACCTGTTCAACCCGCAAACGATCCACAAGCTCCAGCTCGCCTGCCGCACCGGCAGCTACAAGGTGTTCCAGGACTACGCCGAACTGGTGAATCACCAGGCAGAAAATCTTTGCACCCTGCGCGGCCTGTTGGAGTTCAAATGGGCGGAAAACCCCGTCCCCATCGAGGAAGTCGAGCCGGTCGATGAAATCGTGAAGCGCTTCAAGACCGGCGCGATGAGTTACGGATCGATCAGCAAAGAAGCGCACGAAGCGCTCGCCATCGCCATGAACCGTCTGGGCGGCAAGAGCAATACTGGCGAAGGGGGCGAGGACCCGGAGCGTTACGCCTGGACC
The DNA here is from genome assembly GCA_003219675.1 of Verrucomicrobiota bacterium. Lineage (GTDB taxonomy): Bacteria > Verrucomicrobiota > Verrucomicrobiia > Limisphaerales > AV2 > AV2. Next base: position 1,730 of record QHPW01000199.1, on the reverse strand, counting down.
AACGAACAGGGTGACTCGAAGAATTCCGCGATCAAACAAGTCGCGTCCGGGCGTTTCGGCGTCACCAGCCAATACCTGGTCAAAGCCAGGGAACTTCAGATCAAGATGGCCCAGGGCGCCAAGCCGGGCGAGGGGGGCGAGTTGCCGGGCAAAAAAGTGTATCCCTGGATCGCCAAGACTCGCCTCACCACGCCGGGCGTCGGCCTGGTTTCCCCTCCGCCGCATCATGACATTTATTCCATCGAAGATTTGGCGGAGCTGATCCACGATTTGAAGAACTCGAATCGTCACGCCCGCATCAGCGTGAAGCTCGTCTCTGAAGTGGGTGTCGGCACGATCGCCGCCGGCGTCTCGAAGGCACACGCGGACGTAGTCCTCATCAGCGGACACGACGGCGGCACGGGCGCATCACCGCTCTCTTCGATCAAGCACGCCGGCACTCCCTGGGAACTCGGACTCGCCGAGACCCACCAGACGCTCGTGCTCAACAATCTCCGCAGCCGCATTTACGTCGAGACCGACGGCCAGCTCAAGACCGGCCGCGATGTGGCTGTCGCGGCGCTGCTCGGCGCCGAAGAGTTCGGTTTTGCGTCGGCGCCGCTGGTAACGCTTGGCTGTATCATGATGCGCGTTTGCCATCTGGATACCTGCCCCGTCGGTGTGGCGACGCAAAAGCCGGAGTTGCGCGCGAAATTCATGGGAAGCCCGGACCGCGTGGTGAATTTCATGAAGTTTGTGGCGCAGGAGCTTCGCGAGATCATGGCCAGGCTCGGCTTCCGTACGCTCAACGAAATGATCGGACACACCGACCGCCTGGAGCCATCCAAAGCCATCGCTCACTGGAAGGCCAGAGGACTCGACTTCTCGAACATCCTGTATCAGCCGCCGGTCGGGCCGGAGATCGGCCGCTATCGGCAGATCGACCAGGACCACGGCCTGGAGAAATCACTCGATGTCACGACGCTTGTCGATCTCTGCAAACCGGCCATCGAACGCGGCGAGAAGGTCCGCGCCGAATTGCCCATCCGCAACGTGCACCGCGTCGTCGGCACCATCACCGGGAGCGAACTGACCAGGAAGTGGGGCCAGAACGGTCTGCCCGAAGACACCGTTCACGTCAAGTTCACCGGCAGCGCCGGCCAGAGCTTCGGCGCCTTCATGCCGCGCGGCATGACGCTGGAATTGGAAGGCGACGCCAACGATTACCTCGGCACGGGTCTCAGCGGGGGAAAGATCATCCTTTACCCCCCCAAAGGCT
>QHPW01000199.1:0-450 GCA_003219675.1 Verrucomicrobiota bacterium | reverse complement strand
CGGTTCTGCGTCCGAAACAGCGGCGTCAACACCGTCATCGAGGCCGTGGGTGACCATGGTTGCGAATACGTGACCGGCGGCCGCGTGGTCGTGCTCGGGGCAGCCGGGCGCAACTTCGCCGCCGGAATGTCGGGCGGCATCGCTTACGTGCTGGACGTGACCGGCGACTTCCCTGGCCGCTGCAACATGGCGATGGTCGGGCTGGAGAAGCTGGAGGACCCTCAGGAGATGGCCGAGGTACGCGGGATGATCGAACGCCATGTGCGCTACACCGGCAGCGAACGAGGCGGCTACATCCTCAAGCTCTGGGACGACATGGTTCCGAAGTTTGTGAAAGTAATGCCGAAGGACTACAAGCGGGTGCTCACCGCGTTGAAGAAGGCCAACCAATCCGGCCTCAGCGGCGAGGAGGCGATCACGGCTGCCTTCGAAGAGAACGCACGCGATGTG
>QHPW01000198.1:5233-7856 GCA_003219675.1 Verrucomicrobiota bacterium | reverse complement strand
ACGCAACGGAGTACACCAGATTGATGTGTCGGGCGACGAGTGCTTCAAACGCGCGCTCGGATTGATTCACAACATACTCCCGCACCAGCACCATGTCATCGTTCACCATCCTGCCTGTACCTTTACGCAGTCGTGAAAAAGGGACAGACTATTTCACCAAGCTTTGTGCGCCGCGGGATTCGTTCGGAAAGCAGCCGTGAGAGTTGCCGGAATTCTGCTGATTCGTCGAACCATTCCCAAACTGTGCGGCGCGCGAGGCGGCCGGAAGCCAGTTTTCTTGACCGTCACACAACGCTTCGCCAAGCTGCGCCATGCCTCTGGCCGAAAAGATTCTCGCGGAACTGCGACGCGTGATCGGCGACGAAAATGTCCTGATTGCGCCGGAAGACCTGATTCCTTACTCCTTTGATGGCACCGCGGCGATGCAGCAAATGCCCGGCTGCGTTGTGTTTGCCCGGACCACCGAACAGGTCGCGAGCATTCTCAGACTGGCCAACGACACAAAAACTCCGATCGTCACGCGCGGTTCCGGCACCGGCCTCAGCGGCGGCAGTCTGCCCAGCCCCGATTGCATCGTTCTTTGCACCGTCAAAATGGACAAAATCCTCGAGCTCGACCGCGCGAATTTAACGATGCTCGTTCAGCCGGGCGTTACCACGCTGCAGGTGGCGGATGCAGCCTCGAACGCTGGACTGTTTTATCCGCCCGATCCCGGCTCGATGAAAATTTCCACCATCGGCGGCAATGTCGCCGAAAATTCCGGCGGTTTGCGCGGTCTCAAATATGGCGTCACCCGCAACTACGTCATGGGAATGGAGGTGGTGTTGCCCTCCGGCGAAGTGCTGTGGACCGGCAACAAATGCGTGAAAGACGTCGCCGGCTATTCGCTCAAGGACCTGTTCATCGGCTCGGAGGGAACGCTGGGCATCGTCACCAGGGTTCTGCTGCGACTGATTCCGAAACCGCAGGCGAAGAAAACGATGGTTGCCAGTTTCGCGCAAATGGACCGCGCCGCGGACGCCGTGTCAGCCATCATCGCCGCGCAAATCATCCCGTGCACGCTCGAGTTTCTCGACCGCATGACGATCCATTGTGTCGAAGACTATGCGAAGATCGGTCTGCCGTTGGATTGCGAAGCGCTGCTGCTCATGGAAACCGACGGCCATCCCGCCGCGGTCGCCGAGGAGGCCGCGCAAATGGAAAGAATCTGCCGTGATAAAGGGTGCCTCGAACTCCGCGTGGCGAAGGATGATACTGAAGCCGCGAAACTGGCGAGCGCCAGGCGGGCCGCGTTTTCCGCGCTGGCTCGTGTTTCGCCCACAACGATTCTTGAAGACGCCACCGTGCCGCGCAGCGAACTGGCCAAAATGATCCGCTTCGTGGAAGCCGTGGCGAAGAAATACAATTTGAGGATCGGCACGTTCGGTCACATGGGCGACGGGAACCTGCATCCGACTTTTCTCACCGACGAACGGAACAAAGAGGAAATGCGCCGCGTTGAGGAAGCGTTTAAGGAGATTTTCGACGAGGCCATCCGCCTGGGCGGCACCATCACCGGCGAACACGGCGTCGGGCTGGCAAAAAAATCCTTTCTGCCGAAATTCGCCGGTGACGCCCAAATGCGCGTGATGCGCGAGCTGCGCCGCGCGCTCGACCCCAACGGCATTTTGAATCCGGGGAAAATGTTCGATTGACGGCTCGGCCTCAGGGTGCAGATTGAGACGGCAACGTGAAACACGACGCCAAATCGGTTGACCGGGATGACCGCGATCTGTTGCGGGTCATTCGGTTCTCCAGCGCTGTCAGTCTGGGACTGATGGCCGCGTTTTTGTTTTCGGTGAAACAGGTGACACCGGATTTGAAGTGCGAGTTCTCCGTGGGAAGCGGAGTCGCGTTTCTGGCCGGCATGGCATTTTCATGGTTGTTCTGGCGCGTCGTGTTCAAAGAGGCTAAAACCGGCAAAACGGCAGGCAGACGCAAAGGTCGCGCCTGGTTCGCCGCACTGAGCGTGTTGCTGAGCCTGGCGAGCGGTGGCGCGTTTGCATTCGCGTTGAAGGGAGTCGGCAACGAAAAACTCATGGAGATTCTCCAGGGAACGGTCATCGCTCTGTTTGCCTTGTCCGGTGTCGGCTTTCTCTTCTGGCAGGCGATTCGATTTCTCGAGAACGACAGCAAGCGGGCGACAGAAGACGCTCCACCGCCCGACGCGAAGGAATAAAAGCCCTCTTGAACGTCGTCCACTCGCATCTGAAGGATTTGGATTATTCCGTCGTGCAACAGTGCATGCACTGCGGCCTCTGTCTGCCCACCTGCCCCACTTACGACGCCACCAAACTGGAACGAAACAGCCCGCGCGGCCGGATCGCGCTCATGCGCGCCATTGCCGATGGACGGCTGGAACCGACGAAAGCCTTTGCCGACGAAATGTATTTCTGCCTCGGCTGTCTCGCCTGCATGACCGCCTGTCCGGCGGGCGTCAACTACGCGGAGTTGTTCGAGCACGCCCGCGCTGAAGCAGAGCAAAGCGGCGCGTTGAATTCACCGCGGAGAAACTTCATTCGCAGCTTCATGCTACGCTGGCTGTTCATGAATTCAGGCCGGCTGCATATGGCCGGGCGCGCCC
>QHPW01000198.1:605-5139 GCA_003219675.1 Verrucomicrobiota bacterium | reverse complement strand
GCGCCGCTCACGCCAGCCATCGGTCAGAAAAAATTCCGCGTGGCCATGCTCACCGGCTGCGCGCAGGACCTGATCTTCAGCGACGTGAATCGCGATACCGTCGAGGTGCTGGCGCGCAACGGCTGCGAGGTGGTCACACCGCCGAAGCAGGATTGCTGCGGCTCGCTCCACGCGCACAACGGCGAATGGAAACTCGCGCAGCAACTCGCGCGCAAAAACATCGACCGGTTTTCGCCGGAACAGTTCGACGCCATCATCACCAACTCCGGCGGTTGTGGTTCGCATCTCAAGCACTTCGCCAAACTGTTGGCGGGCGATTCGGCCTACGAAAACCGCGCCCGCGAATGGGACAGGAAAGTGAAAGACATTCACGAATGGCTGGTGCAAATCGGCATTCAGCCGCCATCGAAAGACCAGCCCGCGCAGACGGTCACCTACCACGAGTCCTGCCATCTTTGTCACGGTCAAAAAATCACGTCGCAGCCGCGGCAGTTGTTGAGGGCGATTCCGAATTTGAGACTCGTCGAGCTTCCGGAGAGCAATTGGTGCTGTGGCAGCGCCGGCATTTACAATCTCATTCAACCGGAAATGGCGAACCAACTGCTCGAACGGAAACTGAAGCACGTTCGATCTACCGGCGCCGAAGTGGTCACCACCGGCAATCCGGGATGCCTGATCCAAATCATCAACGGCGCGGAGCGTGAAGGCTTGAAACTGCGCGTCGTCCACCCCGTTACCCTGCTGGCGGAGGCGTATCGGCGTGGGAAATGACGAATGACGAAACCCGAATGACGAACGAACTCCAAATGAAGAAGCGGAAAGCTGAACCGGAAGCGTTCAGCTTTCGGAATTCGACTTTCGGCATTCTTTTGTCATTCGTCATTCGTCATTAGGATTTCCCTTATGCGTTCCAAACCCGAAATCATGTCGTTGTTGACCAATCCCGGCATCATCGCCGTGGTTCGAGCACCGAAGGCCGAACAAGTGTTGCCCTTGTCCGAGGCCTTGATTGCGGGCGGTGTCATCGCCGTCGAGATCACGACGACCACGCCGAACGCTGTCGAAGCCATTCGGAAGGCCACACAGCAGATCGGCTCACGCGCGGTGATCGGCATCGGGACGGTGCTGGATGCGCCAACGTGCCGAGCGGCCCTCGAAGCGGGAGCGGAATTTGTCGTCAGCCCAATCCTGCGGCCTGAACTGGTTGCCCTCTGTCACGCCGCTGACAGGCCGGTCATGCTCGGCGCTTACACACCTACGGAAGCGCAACTGGCGCACGAAGCCGGCGCCGATTTCATCAAGATTTTTCCCTCCGATGGCCTGGGACCGAATTACATCAAGGCCATTCGCGCGCCGCTGCCGCATTTGCGTATCATCCCCACCGGCATCGCGAACGTCGATGATGTGGCTGGATTCATCACCGCGGGCTGCGTCGGTGTGGGGCTTGGATCGCTCCTCATCACGCGCCAAATCCTCCTGGAAGCCAATTGGCCGGAACTGACGCGGCGCGCACGGGAGTTTGTGGCGGTTGTGCATAAGGCGCGCGGGAAGTGACGGATTCGTGGCGGCATCCGCGGAGGTTCAAGATTTCAGGGCGAATTTTTTGACAAGGCTCCCCTGCGCAGGCAAGGTTAAGCCGTCGTGAGAGTTCCCCGATTGATTCCGATACTCGCAGCTGTCGCGAGTGTTGTGTCCCTCGATTCAGCGCAGAGCTCCGGCCTGACGCAGCGGGTGCCGAACACGACGTTGACCTTTCCACTGTCGCCCCCGGTTTACGGCTACATTACAACGAATGCGTTTGGCAGCCTCACGCTCACTAATCCGGCCGCCATGGCGTCGCCGACCGGTGAGACCAATCGGCTCTTCGTCGCCGAACAACGCGGACGTGTGGCTGTTGTCACCAACCTCCTCAACCCCACGCGCACTGTGTTCCTGGATATCTCCAGCCGGGTTGTCGGCGGCGTACCCAATGATGAACGCGGCTTGCTGGGTCTGGCCTTTCATCCCGGTTACGCGACGAACCGGTATTTCTTTGTCTTTTATTCGACGACATCGACCACCCCAGGCGTCGCCACCAATGCGTTGCACCAGCGGTTATCCCGATTTCAAACAATGGCCGGGGATCCAGACCAGGCCGATCCGAATTCCGAACTCATTCTCATCAATCAATATGACCAGGCCGACAATCACAATGGCGGCGATCTGCATTTCGGTCCCGATGGCTACCTCTACGTCTCGCTGGGCGACGAGGGGAACCAGAACGGCAGCTTGAACAACACCCAACTTATCGACAAAGATTTCTTCTCCGCCATTTTGCGCATTGACGTGGACAATCTGCCGACAAGTGTTCCGGCCAATCCGCACCCATCGAACACGAACAATCCGGCCGGAACGGTCAACTATGCTGTCCCTCCGGACAATCCGTTCGTTGGCGCGACGAATTTCAACGGAGTGTCCGTCAACCCCGCCCGAGTGCGAACTGAGTTTTTTGCGGTGGGCCTGCGGAATCCCTGGCGCTTTTCCTTCGATGCCGCCAACGGATTGCTCTACTGCGGTGACGTTGGCCAGGACACCTGGGAGGAGGTGGACATCATTGTGAAAGGCGGCAACTACGGATGGAACTATCGCGAAGGACTTCATCCCGGTCCGCGCACGCCGCCGGTTGGATTCACTTCGATCAACCCGATCCAGGAATATCGCCATGGCAGCGCGTCGAACCAGGGCAACTCGGTCACCGGCGGCGTGGTCTATCGCGGCAGTCGCATCACGCAAGTTTTCGGCGCTTATATTTTCTCGGACTACGTCAGCGGCAACGTTTGGATGCTGCGCCATGACGGCACCAACACGGTTCCATTCGTCCGGCTCACAGGCAATCCGAGCATCTCCGCTTTCGGCATCGATCCAAGCAACGGCGACGTGTTGCTGGCCGACCAGGGAGCCGACACCATCAAACGCCTGGTCTATAACACGAACGTTGTTTCCGGCACGGCATTGCCGCCGACGCTTGCAGACACCGGCGCGTTCAGCGATCTCTCTTCGCTCTCGCCCAACGCCGGCATTGTGCCCTACGACATCAACGTACCGTTCTGGTCCGACAACGCCCAAAAGAGCCGTTGGTTTTCGGTCCCGGACACGAACCGCACCATCGTCTTCAATTCCGACGGCAACTGGTCCTTCTCGACCGGGACGGTGTGGATAAAACATTTCGACCTCGACCTGACGAACGGCGTGCCGGAATCGCGCAAGCGATTGGAGACCCGTTTCATCGTGCGCAACTCCGGCGGCGTTTACGGGGTCACCTATCGCTGGGATTCGGCGACCAACGCCACGCTCGTGCCGGAGGAAGGCCTGGACGAACCGTTTGTGGTTGACGACGGCGGCACGGTGCGGACGCAAATCTGGCACTACCCAAGCCGCGCGGAATGTTTATCGTGCCACACGACGGCAGGCGGTCTCGCGTTGGGATTCAACACGGCGCAAATGAACCGCGAAATGGATTACGGCGGCGGTCTTGAAAACCAAATCGCCGCGTTGAGCCGCGTCGGATACTTCTCGAACGCCGTGACAAATCTCAACACACTTCGCTCGCTCGCGCACCCGACCAACACGGCTTACAGCATTGCCTACCGCGTCCACTCGTATCTCACCGCCAACTGCGTGCAATGCCATCAGCCCGGCGGCACCGCGCTCGGCTTCTGGGACGCGCGCATCACCACGCCATTGTCCCAGGCCGGCATCATCAACGGGCTGCTGAACAACAACCGCGGCGACACCAACGACCGCGTCATCAGGCCCGGCGCGCCGGTCAATTCAATGATGCTCACGCGCATTTCCACGCGCGGTTTAACCCAGATGCCGCCCCTCGACAGCACACTGCCCGACACCCGAACGCGCCGAACGCGGCGCCCGACACCGACCCGGACAACGACGGCGCGAAGAATTTGCTGGAATACCTCACCGGCACCGACCCGCTCGCTGGCGCGGACGCGTGGAAAATCAATGTGCGGCAATCGGGCGACACGGTGGAAATCTCCTTCCCGCAAATCGCCAACCGCGGATTTCAAGTCGAGTCGGCGCCCAGCCTCACGTCGCCGGTTTCGTGGCAACCGCTCGATGTTCCCGCCAATCGCCCGTTCTTTTCGACGACGAATTTCACCGCCACGGTTTCGGACACGATTACCAACGCGCCTTTCAAATTCTATCGCGTTCGCGTATTCGAGCCGTAAGAAACTTGCGACTCGACATTCCGCGGCGCGCGCTTTGAAATCCGGCGCATGGCAAAAACTGCTTCCACCATGCTGCCGCTCGGCACCGAGGCTCCGAGTTTTCGGTTGCCTGACACCAACGGCAAGATTTTCTCACTGTCCGACCTCAAGACCGCGCCCGCGTTACTGGTCGTTTTCATGTGCAATCACTGCCCTTTCGTGAAGCACATCCGGCATGAACTGGCGGATCTGGCCCAGGAATATCAGAAACGCGCCGTCGCAATCGTCGGCATCAACTCGAACGACGCTGCGGATTATCCGGACGACAG
>QHPW01000198.1:0-554 GCA_003219675.1 Verrucomicrobiota bacterium | reverse complement strand
CGCCGCGTGCACGCCGGACATTTACCTCTTCGACAAGCAGCGCCGCCTTGTTTATCGCGGCCAGTTCGACGACAGCCGTCCGGGCAACGGCATTCCCGTGACCGGAGAAGACTTGCGCGAGGCGCTCGACGCCGTGCTGTCGGGCAAACCGGTTTCACCGACCCAAAAACCGAGCATCGGCTGCAACATCAAATGGAAACCGGGCAACGAACCGGAGTATTTTTGAGTATTTCTCCCGGGTGGGGCGAGACTCCGTCGAGCCCTGATCGAATCTGAACGGGACTCAAGTCAGGGCTCGACGGAGTCTCGCCCCACCGACGATCAATGCAAAAACATTACATCGGCATCGAAATCGGCGGAACGAAACTGCAAATCGTCGTCGGTGATGAAACGGGAAAAATCATCGAGCGACGGCGCCTGGACGTGGTCACCGCGAGCGGCGGCGCCGGCATTCGCGAGCAAATCAACGAGACGCTCGCCGAACTGATTCCTGCCAAAAAACCAACGGCAATCGGCATCGGCTTCGGCGGTCCTGTGGATTGGAGGACCGGTCA
>QHPW01000007.1 GCA_003219675.1 Verrucomicrobiota bacterium | reverse complement strand
ACTGGGAGGACATTCCGGTCGTTATTTTGACGGCCAAGGATTTAACGGTTGAAGATCGTCAACAGCTCAAAGGCAACGTGGAGCGAGTCCTGCAAAAGGGCGACTATAATCGCGAGCAGTTGCTGAGCGAGGTTCGAGAGTTGGTGAAGCATCGAGTTGAGCCGCAAGCACCGGCGGAGACATAACAGGTTTTTGAGCTTGCACCCGCGAGAGGAGAACAAGGATGGCAAAGATATTATTGGTTGAAGACAACGAGATGAACCGGGACATGCTCTCACGCCGGCTCGAACGGCGGGGGTATCAGGTGGTCATCGCCGAGGATGGTGCGACCGGCGTGGCGAAGGCCAAGTCGGAGCAACCCGCCCTGATCCTCATGGATATGAGTTTGCCGATCATGGACGGCTGGGAGGCGACACGCCAGATTAAGGCTGCCAACGAGACCAAAGGCATCCCCGTCATTGCGCTGACGGCGCACGCCATGTCGGGCGACGAGGAGAAAGCGCTCGCCGCGGGCTGTAATGACTACGAGACCAAACCGGTTGATCTGCCGAAGTTGCTGGCAAAAATTGACGCCCTGTTGCAGAGTAAGGGTGCATCGTGACCGGCAAAGAATCCAAAACACGCAAAGCCATCGCATCGGGAGCGTCCGCGGCCGGGACTAAACCGCGCGTCAAGGAGACGGAGACAGGTCACGACACGACCCTTTCCAACATTCGCCACAACCTCCGGACGCCGCTCAATCAAATCATCGGCTACAGCGAAATGCTGCAGGAGGAGGCGGAAGATCAGGGGTTGGATGCCTACGTGCCGGACTTGCAGAAAATCCACGCCGCAGGCAGCCAGCTCCTTGTGCTCATTAACGACAATATCTCCCCCGGGCGCGTCGAGTCCGGCAAATTGGATTTGGAATCGTTGCGACGGGACGGCCGCACGCTGCTCGATTTGATCATCGGCTACAGTGAATTGTGCCAGGAGGACGCGGATGAGAAAGAGCATGCCACTTTTATATCCGACCTGAAGAAGATCCACAACGCGGCCAAAACGCTCCTGGGACTCTTGAACAACGCTGGTTTTCTGCGGCCGCTGACCACGACTGGCCGGAAGCCAGGCCCGATGACCAAGGCCGATGCGGGCGGCGGCGTGGTGACGTCAATTCGCCCGTTGAACGAAACGTCCGGCTCGGCGGTGCAATCGCTCGTCGGCTTCATTTTAGTCGTGGACGACAACGAAATGAACCGCGACATGCTTTGTCGCCGCCTGGAGCGGCAGGGCCACACGGTGCTCGAAGCTGAAAACGGCCGCAAAGCGCTGGAAATCCTGGAGAGCGTGAAGGTGGATCTGGTGCTGCTGGACATTCTCATGCCGGAACTGGACGGTTTGCAGACGCTCGAACTGCTCAAAGCCAACCCATCGCAGCGTTACACCCCGGTCATCATGCTCTCGGCGCTCGATGAATTGGACAGCGTCGTGCGGTGTATCGAAATCGGCGCGGACGATTATCTGCCCAAGCCCTTTAAGCCGGTGTTGCTGACCGCGCGCATCAACGCCTGTCTCGAAAAGAAACGGCTGCGCGACCAGGAGCAGGCGTATCTGGAACAACTGCGCATCGAGCGGGAAAAGTCGGAACGGCTGTTGTTGAACATCCTGCCCAAGTCCATCGCAGACAGACTCAAACAGGGCGAAAGCACGATTGCGGACAGCTTCCCCGATGCCACGGTCTTGTTCGCCGATCTGGGCGACTTTACGAGACTGTCGTCCCGGGTTCCGGCGCCCCAATGGGTGAGCATGTTGAACGAGATCTTCTCCAAATTCGATTGGCTGGCCGAACTGCATCATTTGGAAAAAATCAAGACCATTGGCGACGCTTACATGGTGGTCGGCGGCCTGCCGACCCCTCGTCCGGATCACGCGGAGGCAGTCGCCGAAATGGCGCTCGACATGCAAAAGGTCGTGACGCGCCTCAATTCCGGCGATGGAAGAAACTTCAACGCGCGCATCGGCATCAGCAGCGGACCGGTCGTTGCTGGAATCATCGGCAGCAAAAAGTTCATCTACGATCTGTGGGGTGATACCGTGAACATCGCCAGCCGGATGGAATCGTTGGGTCAGCTCGGCGCTATCCAGGTGTCGGAGACGACATACGACCATCTCAAAGACAAATACCTCCTCGAACGCCGCGGCAAAATTGAAGAGGGCAAAGGGAAGATGACGACTTATTTCCTCACCGGCAGAAAACCGGTCGCTGCCGCGTAAACCAAAGCGTCAAGGTTTTAAAGTGCGGTCTTCCGCTGCCGGAATTTGTCCAGGGCGACCGCGAGGATGATCACGATCCCGATGATGATTTCCTGAACGTAGTTGGGCCAGTTCATCTGCTGGGAACCACTTTTCAGCACGGCCATGATGAGGGCGCCGATGATTGAACCCGAAATGCTACCGGTACCGCCATTCAGACTTGCGCCGCCGATGACGACGGCAGCGATAATATCCAGTTCCAAGCCGATCGCGACCGTGGGATCCCCGACCGCCAGGCGGGACATTTGCATCAAACCCGACACGCCAAAAAACGCCCCTGCCAGGGCGTAGGTTGCGATCTTCATCAGTCCGACGCGGATTCCGCACAGCCGCGCGGTGGCTTCGTTCGACCCGATCGCAAACAGGTAACGCCCGAAGATCGTCCGTTGCATCACCACGGCCATGATGACCGCCAGCACGGCGGCAATCCAGACTCCAAGGGGTAACGGGAAAAAATGGAGCGGATCCAGCATATCCATAAGGTTGTTTATGGAGGACTTTGGCGCATTGACCGTCTTGTTGCCAGCGAGCCATTTGGCGGTGCCGCGGGCTACCCCCATCATGCCGAGCGTGACGATAAAAGGCATCATGCGAAGACCGGCGATGACCAGGCCGTTGACCAATCCGATGCCGGCGCCGACTCCGACGGTGAGCGCAATCGCAGTCGCGGCGGAGTGGCCGTTCACCAGCGCGGTGGCCCCCACGACGCTGGCCAAGGCCACGGCGGATCCAACGCTCAGGTCAATGCCTCCGCTGACGATGATCAGGGTCATTCCCAACGCCCCTATGGACACAATCACCGTCTGCAGGAGGATTACTTTGCAATTGGTACCCGTGAAAAAATGAGTGCGCACCTCCGCGCTCAAGGAAAACAAGCCGACAACCAGCATCAGTCCAAACACGGGTCCGATGGAATTGAGAAACCTCGCGACGTCGCCGCTCTTGAATCTGGCGGGAGGGCTCATGCGCGAATCAAATCGCTGCGGCCTCGGATTGTCCGGTGGCCGCCGCCATCAGCGTGTGTTCATTCCAATCGGTGACCGGACGAACCGCCGACAAGACGCCACGATACATCACGCCGATCGCGTCGCACACGCCGAGCAACTCAGGGAGATAGGAGCTTACGAAGATGATCGCTTTACCACGCGCCGCCAGGTCGTCGATCAACTTGTAGATCTGCACCTTGCTGCCGACGTCAATGCCGCGAGTCGGTTCGTCGAGTAAAAAAATCGAAGCGTCGTGGTGCAGCAGCCGACCAACAGCGATCTTTTGCTGGTTCCCGCCCGACAATTCGTTCACGTGCTGGTCAGGATCATTGGCTCGCACGTCGAGGCGTTTCATCCACTCCTGGGTGCGCTGCCGCTGACGACGACGGCTGACGAGTCCCAGTCTCGAAACCGGGCGGAATCGTGTGAGGGTGAGGTTGTCGGCGAGCGACCGGTTGAGCAGGAGGCCTTCCTCCTTTCGGTTTTCGCTCAATAGGCCGATCTGCTGACCAAGTCGCCGGGCCGGAGAACAGTAGGTACTCTCGCGCGAGTGAACCAACACTTTGCCGCCTTCGATCCGGTCCAGGCCGAAACACGCGCGGAGCATTTCTGTGCGTCCGGCACCAATCAGGCCGGCGATCCCAAGGATTTCGCCTTCGTGCAGCGTCAGGCTGGCGGACCGCGGTTTCGTCGTCCCGCGCAGCGTTCGTAATTCGAGGACCGCCTTGCCAGGCGCACGCCGATGGCGGGGGTAGATGTCCTTAACCTCCCGGCCGACCATGAGGCGGATGATGTCGTCCAAACTTGCAGCGGCCATGTCGCCGCTGCCGGCGCTTTCACCGTCGCGCAACACGGTGTATCGGCCCGCAATTCGCTGACATTCTTCCAGAAAATGGCTGATATAAACGATACTAACGCCGCACTGGCGCATTCGGTCGATTGCGGCAAACAGGTTCCTGGTGTCGGTTTGCGTCAGGCTGCTGGTCGGTTCGTCCATGATCAGGACCTTGGGTGAACCGATGAGCGCGCGAGCGATTTCCACGATTTGCTGTTCGGCGATCGTGAGATGATTGATGGGCGCGTCCAGGGAAATGCTTTCATGGTGAAGTTCAGACAGGGCCTTGCGGGCAATGGCACGCTGGCGCGAACGGTCCGTCCAGCCGAATCGGTGCGGCTCTTCGCCGAGCAAAATATTGTCCGCGACGCTGAGGTGTGGAGCGAGGGTCAGCTCCTGATAGATCATCGCAATGCCACTGCGGCGGGCGTGCAGGGGGTCTCTGGGGACGAACCGTTGCCCGTCAAGTTCGATCTGCCCGCCATCCGGCAGGCAGGCGCCGCTGAGGATTTTCATGAGCGTGCTTTTGCCCGCTCCGTTTTCACCGATGAGGGCGTGGACCTGACCGGGCGCGACCTCGAACGAAACGTTTTTGAGTGCGTGAGTCGCGCCGAAGCTTTTGCGCACAGCCGCCATTCGCAGGCGCGGGGTCATTCTTTCAGATATTTGGCGATCGGCGGGTAAAGGAGTTCCTTGATTTCGGGCTGCTCCATGTTTTCCGGTGTCGCGAGGACGACTCCTGTATCTATGCGATTTTCGACTTTTCCACCCTGAAGATTCTTCACCATCGTCAGCACGCCGAGATAGCCCATAAGGATGGGATTTTGGACGACGAGACCCTGCACGTCCCCGTTTTTCAAGTCGGCCACCGACTGCGAGCCGGAGTCGAAGCCGACCATTTTCACTTTCCCACCGGCCTTGCCGATGTCGCGCAGCGCCTTGGCCATGGCGATGGTCGGGGGTTCGCAGGGACAGAAGATGCCGTTCACTTGATCGCCGAAACGGTTGAGCAGATTCTGAGACGCTTGATAACCGGTTTCGCGGGTGGGACCGGCATATTGGTCGGAGGAAATAAGTTTAACGCTGGGAAATTTCGTCTTGAGGGTGTCGAGAAAACCGGACTCACGCGCTTCCGTGCTGGCCGAGCCGACTGCATAGCGCAACAGGATGACGTTCCCTTTCCCGCCGAGCAACTGACCAAGACGCTCGCCCGCCAACTGGCCGCCTTTGTAGTTGTCGGTGGCAACGAAACTGACGTATTGGTCGGATTTGAGGTCCGAGTCGATGATGACCACCGGGACTTTGGCCTTGATCGCATTTTCGACGGGAGCGACCAAAGCCTGTGAGTCCAGAGGCGCCAGCACCAGTCCACTGACCCTGCGGCTCATAAAGTTTTCCACTACCTGAATCTGCTGGTCACGATCATCTTCCTTCAATGGCCCCTTCCAGATGATCTCCGTCTTGATGCCTTTTCCATTCAATTCCTGCTCGGCTTTGACCGCTCCAGCATGGATGGACTTCCAGAATTCGTGCGTGGTCCCCTTCGGAATTACGGCAATCGTATAGGACTTGGCCTCCGAGGTTGCACTGCCTCCTTCCGATTGTCTCCCGCATCCGGCGAGACCCAAAAACACGAACAACGGGAGGAGGTTCAGAATGGATTTCATGAAAGCAGGCTATTGAAGCGGGCGAGGTTTTTCAACCCATTTTGCGGTTCCGTGCCCGAAAGGGGGTGTGAAAATCGCAGCCTCGTCCAGGGACAGCAATCGAAGCACGCGATCTGTTTTTGGCGACGGCATTGGCAAATAATCGCTTGCGCAGTGGAGCAGCCGTTTATAGATTCCGTCGCTTGGGTGCATCCGTAGCTCAATTGGATAGAGCATCTGACTACGGATCAGAAGGTTTCAGGTTCAACTCCTGACGGATGCGCCAATAAAATCAAGGTGTTTATGAGTTATCCCCGGAAGCGACTTGCAAATCTGATACTGCTTTTGTATATTGTTGGCCATGAAAGCGCGCAAACCCCTGCCAAAGGAGAATTCCGAACCCACCAAGCTTTGGCGGAAGACATCCTACGCCAATTTGATTCGTTACGACCCGAGTGGAAATTATTTCTGTCGAATTCGTGTTCGAGGCAAACTGATTCGCAAAAGCCTCAAGACCGACGTGCTGTCGGTCGCCAAGCTTCGCCTCACCGACGAGGAAAAGAAACACCGAGAGGCAGCGCAACGTCAACTGGCCTTCCTGCGTGGTCGCGGGCAGATGACTTTCGGTGATGCGCTGGAGATTTATCGCGCGCGAGTGGAGGCCAGCCCCGACATCAAATCGAAAACCAAGGATTACTACGCACAACGCGTTGATTCGCTGCTTCGGACCTGGTCCGGGTTGAAGAAAACCAACGTCCGAGACATCTCCAAACAGGACTGCCTGGATTGGGCGGCGCGGTATGAAGGCAGCGCCACGGCGTTCAACAACACGGCCTTGGTGTTGCGGGCCGTGTTGGACATCGCGCTTGAAAGCGGCGTGATTTACGAAAACGCGTCCAAATACATCACTCGACGGGCAGTCAAGCCCAAGGAATTGCGTCTGCCGGACAACGCGAAGTTCATCGAGCTTGTCCAAACGATTGAAAATGCCGGTGGGCGGTTCAGCCGGGATTGCGCCGACCTGGTTCGCCTTCTGGCCTATGGCGGATTTCGCCTCGGGGAAGCCCGCAACATCACTTGGGCTGATTGCGACTTTGACCGCGGAGAAATCATTGTGCGCGGCGACCCGGAAGAAGGTACCAAAAACAGCGAAGTGCGCCGAGTGCCGATGATCGGCGAGATGAGGGCGCTCTTGGAACGACTGCGGAACGACCGGCGAAAAGAGTCGCCCACGGCGAGCGTCATGAAGGTAGGCGAGTGTCAGATAGCGATGGATACCGCCGCAAAGAAGGTGGGCATCGCGCACCTGACGCATCATGATTTGCGTCACCTGTTTGCCACGCGATGCATCGAGAGCGGCGTGGATATTCCAACGGTTTCCCGTTGGTTGGGGCACAAAGACGGGGGAGTGCTGGCGATGAAGGTCTATGGGCATTTGCGCGACCAGCACTCGACGAGCATGGCCAAGCTGGTGAGTTTCGAGTCGGCAGCGGTGAACACGTCACCGAGATCGAGGGTTAAACGGCGTAGGGACCGCGATGCCGCAATATCGTGACGTTGCCCGGCCGGCGGCCGGGAACGTCTGCTGAGCGGACAGCGATGGCCGCCGATCATCAAGATGGATGCCGCGGTGAAGCTGAAAATTGACTCTCTGCTCAATCACTGACGCGACGTACACTGTCACGCTCATGAATCTACCCTGCCAATATGCTTACAACCTACCATGGCGCGGCGCGGTAATCGGGGCACTCTTCTACGCTGGCCTATCTGTTCTCATGGTTCAGTTTGCCAAGGACATTGCGGGAGTTGTTTTCGTCGGGTTGATCGCCTTGAGTGCGATGTTCGCAGTCTTGGCGGTTACGATGTTGACACGCCGTCTGGTGTTTCCCCGTGTGCTTGAAGTGACTGATGACGCCATTCTGTTTCCGCGCGGATTTCCTCGGACGCGTATCACTCGCATTGCCTTCACGGACATCATCAGGATGTCCTGGACGCAAACCGGCCTCTACATGGCTACTGCGAAAGGAGGCTTTGAAATCACGGCTTCGCATTTCAAAGAGATTGAGAGCTACCGAGCGGTGACGGATTGCATCTGCACCGAAACTTCAATCGTGATGCCTCGCCGCGGTGAACAAAAGCAATCGGCGTGGATCTCGGGTGGGTTGCCAGCTCCGGTTCTGCATTGGGTGGAGTCCGAAGATTGGCCTCGTTACCGAACGCACTTGGTGGTCTCCAAGTCATTGTTGCCCCGCTTCGTCAAAGCACTCTGGTTCTTCGTTCGTTGTTTTAGCGTCATTCTTCT